>JAOPUY010000136.1 GCA_025963265.1 Frankiales bacterium
CATCGGCGTGAACTGGCCGCACCACGTCTTCGTCAACCAGGACTTCGCGGTCGTGGGCGCCGAGTAGCCGCCTCCAGTCCCAAGCGCGCGCCCGATGTCCGTGCGCCCGCCGGCGGTGACGTGATCCCGCCAGCTCGTCGCGGGTCTTCTCGTCGCGGACGGGCGCAAGATTTGCTCTGAGGCCTCACCGTGCTGCGCGGCGTGGGGAGGCCTCTCCCAGGACCGTCCATTCACATCCTGATCACACGTTGCCGGCTTTAGGATTTGATCATGCTTGGACGCCTCCGCCACCTGATCCGAGGTCACCATCCTCAGCGCTGCTCCAATTGCAGCAAGTTCTTGCCGAAAAGGGCCGATTCGCATTTCTGCTCAGAGCAGTGCCACGACGAGTGGTACGCGCTGTTCACCCGCAAGTCGGCGTGATCGGGCGCCGCGGTCACGCGGCCTAAGAGCAGGCGGCCTAATCGGGGTGCCGCCACTGGCCGCGGCGATCGGCTATAGCCGGTCAGGTGAAAGTAAGAATCCGCGAGCAGCCGCCTTGGAATAGCCAATTAAACGCTCACTTGCCCGCGTGATCGGCCGATTTCAGCTCTGACCCCTGAGCACGGAGGCGACATGTCAGTCAGCTCAATCGGCGGCGGTAACAGTGGGACCAGCCTGGTCGACCTGCAGCGCCAACTCGCGAACGACGAGAAGGCCCTCACTAACGATCAAGCGGCCAAAGCAAGCCAGCAGACTCTCACGCTGGATCAGAGCAAAGTGGCCCTCGATCAGGCGGCCATCGCCGAGGCGCAGGCCCAAAGCGCCATGCAAGCCCAATCCGCCACCCAGGCCGCGGCGAGCACCTCGGTCAGCCCGCCGGCGGCCGCAGACGGCGCCACCGCGAAGACCACCAGTCGGTCGGTCTATCTCTGAGCCGTCCCGCTGGCCCGCTACCGCGCCGGCCCGGTGGCCGACCGGTCGGCTGTTGGTTCAGGCCGAACTGGTGGTCCGCCGATCGACGGCGGCCGGCTCCGTCCGGAGACCGAGTTCCAAGCCGATGAGGATGCGGCCGCAGCCGGGGCTGGTCGGCTCCCAGGCCCAGCGCTCGCCCTGGGCGATCGCCTCGGCGTGGGCAGCGCACACGTCGGCGGTCCGGATTGGCTCCGCGGGCGCGCTCACGACGAGCACGCTGTCGGAGTTCGCGTGGCAATGCTGCACGCTGCACATACTCATCTGATCCCCCCGATTCGGAAGTCGGGACTCCCGACGGAATGACCACCGGGGGCTGCTGTCGAGCTCCTGCGGCCTGGGTGACGGCCTGGTGATCGCGGACTTCTTCCCACAATGTGCAAGGGCCGCAACAATAGGTCAAGTTTCGAGGTTCCCCACCTGAGGGCGACTTAACACCGGCTCACTGGCCGATGCGGCTCGGTCACTCGATGCAACTGGGTCACCCGATGCAACTGGGTCAGCCGGTGCAACTGGGTCACCCGGTGCGGCGATGCCTCGGAGCAGCACCGCCAGCAGGCCGTCGCCATAGGCAGCCGGCGGCGGAGCGCTGCGGGCCAGCACGCGGTAGAGCGCGACACCCATGATGGCGTCGGCGACGGCCTCGAGGTCAGCGTCCGGCCGAATCTGGCCTGCGCTCGCCGCGCCGCTCAGACGGCGCAGCAGGTTGTCGCGAAGCGGGGCCACGCTCTTCTCGTAGAGCCGTTCGGCGTCGGTCTCCCGTTCGGCCGAGGCCACCGTGAGCGCCCGCGTGAGCGCGCCGGCTTGCGGATCGCCCAGCCCGGAGGTCATTTGCTGGATCCAGGAACCGAGGTCCGCGGCGATGTCTCCGGTGTCATCCAGAACGGTGCTCGGGCCGCCGATGACGCCGGCCAACACCGCCTCGGCGACAATCGCCGCCTTCGACGGCCACCAGCGGTAGACCGTTTGCTTGCCGACGCCGGCGCGGGCGGCGATCGCCTCGATGGTCAAGCGCTCATAGCCGCCGATGGTCAGCAGATCGCGGGTGGCCTCGAGGATCGCCTGATGGGCCTCGCTGCTTCTCGGACGCCCCCGCTGACCTGACACGACCCCAGAGCCTAGACAAGAACCCCTCCCACAGGTAACAATCCGTTGCGTCTCGTTATTAAGACGACACGCGGTGGACGCAGCGTCAGGCAGTGCGGTGATCGAGATCTGGTCCGGATGGGGTGCACACGTGAGTGAACGAACGCGCGAGCTAAGTCGGCCATGCTCCGGTCACGGATACGGCGTGCGCCCCGAACAGGTCCTGGACGTGGCCGAGCAGCTCTTCGGCGACAACGGCTATCACGTGACGACGATCGAGGAGATCGCGGCCGGCAGCGAGCTCACGGTCGGCGCCCTCCACACGATGTTCGAGGGCAAGGCCGAGGTGCTCGCCGCCGTGCTCAAACGCCGCTGCGTCGAGATGCGCGTCGAGCTGCAGGCGATTCGGGCCGAGTCGCGGCCGGGTCTCGACGAGGTTCTCGCCTTGTCCGCCTTCTACATCGGCTACTACGCCGCGCTCCCGGCGCTCGGCCGACTGCACCTGCGGGCCTACCCGTCGGCCGGCGAACGCAGCCCGGAGCTGGCCGGCTACGGCCCGTCCGCCGCCGCGACGAAGTACCTCTTCATCGAGGCCATCGAGCGCGGCCAGCGCGAGGGCGCCATCCGCCCGGGCCGGCCGCTGTGGCTGGCCGCGATGGTTCAGAGCTTGATCATGTTCGATCACTCGCTCCGCTACAGCGCGGAGCCGACGGCCACCCGGGACGACCTGTTAAGCGTCATCCGAAGCGCCGTCGAGGCTCCGCCTGCTTCCTAGCCCGCTGTCTGCGCGCGCACCCCGTCGGCTCAGATCGACTCGCTGATCCGGGCCAGATTGTCCAGTGACTTCTGCAGCGCGCTCACCGGCACCACCGGCCAGCTGACCCGGGCCCGCCACTTGTCCGACAGCGCGCTCCAGTCGCAGTAGGACTCGACGTCGGTCTCCTGGTCGGAGACCGGGGTGAGCGCGTACCCGTAGCGGTGCCCGACCGGATTGCGGCCGGCCATGCCCGGCGTCCACTCGAACAGGGCGTTCGGCTCGATCTGGCTGACGGTGTTCTGCACGTCGTACTCGGCCATGTCGGGCACGTCGCCCAGCGGCCGGCGGTCCATGTGGATCGCGAAGGTGTCGCCGACGGCGGTGAGCGGAGCAGCGTCCGGGGCGGCGATCAGCATTCCCGAGCCATCGATGTCGACATGACCCTGCGGGCTGGCGACGATCGCGAAGATGACCGCGGCCGGAGCCGCGACGCGGCGCCGGGCCGAGATGCGGTCAGCGGTGGCGTGGGCGGTGGCCCCGGTGCTGGTCTCGGTGCTGGTTGCCTGCGGGGCCGCTTCAGTCACGCGGGTCGCCGGGGATGACCTCGGTGGTGAAACGCATGACGCCGCCGTAGGTGTCCTCCGGGTTGGCCAGCAGCGTGGTCTCGTCGGCGTCCACGATGGAGATGTTCTTGCTGGCCAGGTACTCGCGGGTTTGATCCAGGTCGTTGACCTGCCAGGCCACCGCGTGGCACATGTCGCCGTTCTTCGCCAAATCCCGGCCGGCGATCGAGTTGTCCTCGAGCGGCGTGGCCAATTCGACCACGGTGCCATCGCCGACGGCGACCCGCACATAACGGGTCTGGGTCAGGTCCGAGAGCCCCTCGCCGATCTTCGTGCCGCCGATTCCGGTGGTGAACACGGCCGTCGCGCGGTCGAGGTCGGCGACCACGACCGTGGCGTAGGCCAGCCGCTTGAGCCCGAGCGGGTGCTTTTCCCAGGCGAAGGCGTCGAAGTCCGGCGCGAACCGAGGGTCGGTGGGGATGATGTGCGGGTAGAACTCCAGCTGGGTGTGGGTGTCCTTCGGGTGCGTGAACAGCGAGCCGCCGGTCGGACGGGTCGGCAACGGCACGCCGCCGTCGGTGACGACCCGGACGTCCTGGGCCTTCATGCTGTCCCACAGCGGGCCGACGTCATCGACGTACCAGGCCAGCGAGTGCCAGTGCCGACCGAACTTCTTGGTGAATCGGCCGACCGGCAGCACGTCGGCGCCTTCCATCTTGCTCTGGGCCATCGGCTCGATGATCGCGTCGGCGATGACGATCAGCGAGGCGTCGCGCTTCTCAATCGGGGAGAAGCCGTTGTCCATGATGCCGCGGGTCGGGGCGAAGACGTCGTCATACCAGGCATCCAGCGGCTCCATGTCCTCGGAGATGTGGATGATGTGGAACAACTTGCCGATCTTGAAACTCATGTGCAGGTCCGTTCTCGGTGGTGGGTTAATGCGGTGGAGGAGGTGATCAGACAGTCGAGGTCATCAGGTCGACGACTTGTTGCGGTCCCAGCGGCTGGGTGACGACGCGGGCGCCAAACGGGGCGAGGGCGTCGCGGACGGCGTTGACGAGCGCGGCGGGGGAGTTGATGGCGCCGCCCTCGCCGATCGGCTTGAAGCCGCCCGGGGTGTCTGAGGGCGTGATGATGTGGCCGTACTCGATGTGCGGGATCTCGGTGGCCGTCGGCAGCAGGTAGTCCAGGAACGTCGTCGTCAGCGGGTTGCCGTCGGTGTCGTAGACGAAGTTCTCGTAGAACACCCCGCCGACGCCTTGGGCCACCCCGCCGGCGATCTGGCCCTCGACGACCATCGGGTTGATCATGTTGCCGCAGTCCTCGCTGACCACGTACCGCAGGATCTTCACCGCTCCGCTGACTCGGTCCACCTCCACCAGCGCGGCGTGCGTGGCGTTGGAGAACATGAAGGACGGCGCCTTGGTCCGGTGGGTGACGTCGAGTCCGGGCTCGATGTCGGCCGGCAGCGCCGCGTGTCCGGCGTAGGCCATCGCCGCCACGTCGGCCAGCGTCACCTGGGCTTGGGGGTTGCCGCGCACCGAGACCACCCCGAGGTCCATCTGCAGGTCGTCCGGCGAGGCCTCGAGCATCTCGGCGGCGACCGCGAACACCTTTGCGCGCAGGAGGATCGACGCCTCACGGGCCGCCGCGCCGTAGACCGCCGCCGTGCGGCTGCCGCCGGTGCCCGAGCCGAACGGGGTCACCGCGGTGTCGCCCTGGGAGAACACCACCTTGCCGATGTCCACCCCGAGGTTCTCCGCGATCACCTGGGCCAACGTGGTCTCCACACTTTGGCCGTGGCTGCCGGAGCCGGTGGTGGCGAAGACGGTGCCGCCGAAGTCGACCCGGATGTTGACCTGCTCCGAGCCCATGATGCCGAAGCCGACCGAGGGCTCGATGTAGGAGCTGAGCCCGATCCCCAGCAGTCGGCCGCCGTCAGCCTGGGCCCGGCCCCGAGCCTGCTCGGCCCGAAAGTCGTCGTAGCCGATGAGCTCGGCCGCCTGCTCGAGGGTCTCGGCCGGGGTAACCGTCTCATAGACCATCCCGGTGGCGGTGGTGAAGGGCAGTTGGTCGGACTTGATCACGTTGACCCGGCGGAACTCCAGCGGGTCCATCCCGATCGCCAGCGCGGTGACGTCCATCATCTGCTCCCGCGCGACCGACTCCATCATCCACGGGCCGCGATAGGCGACGCGGCCGCCGGTGTTGGTGAACACCGCCTCGGCGCTGAAGAAGTACTCGCCGAAGTCGTAGGGACCGGGCAGGTACATCCCCACCCCGCCGGCGCTGGCGCCGACCGAGTAGGCCGGAAACGCGCCGACGTCCTCCTGGTGATGGGCCTTCACGCCCAGGATCTTGCCTCGCTCGTCGGTGGCCACCGTCATGGTCAGCGCCTCGTTGCGCGCGTGGCCGCCCGCGATCAAGTTCTCGTTGCGGTCCTCGATCCAGCGCACCGCGGCCGAGAGCCGGTAAGCGGCCATGATGACCGCCAATTCCTCGGTGCAGGCGAACATCTTCTGGCCGAAGCCGCCGCCGACGTCCTCGGCCACCACGTGCACCTGGCTCTCCTCCAGGCCGATCAGCCGCGCCGCGCAACTGCGCACCTCGTGCGGGCTCTGAGTGGCTGAGACGATCTCCAGGCTCTGCCGGTACGGGTCCCAGCGCGCGTTGATGCCCTGGCTCTCCATCGGCACGCATAGGTAGCGGTGCTGGGTGAAGGTCTCCGTCACGACGTGGGCGGCCGCCGCGAACACCGCGTCCAAGGCCGGGTTGTCCAGCGGCATCTGCGGTCCCATCGGCCCGGGCAGCGTCTGGGCAACGTTGCTGCCCCACTCCGGGTGCACCAGGTTCGCGAAATCGGACGCGACGCCGGCGAAGCCAGCGCGCTCGACCAGCACCGGAGGGAGCGGCTCGATGTCCACGTCGATGGCGTCCACGCCGTCCTCGGCGGTGTAGCGGGACGTGGCGAGCACCATCGCGATCGCCTCGCCCACGAACCGGACGTCGCCGTCGGCCAGCAGCCGCTTCGGCGGGATCGGCGCGTCCTTGCCGATCATGTTCTGCCACCACTCGCGGGCGTGCCCGTTCAGATCGGCGGCCGTCAGCACGTGCTGGACGCCGGGCACCGCCCGGGCGGCCGTGACGTCGAGGTGGGAGATTCGGCCGCGGGCGATCGGGCTCC
>JAOPUY010000137.1 GCA_025963265.1 Frankiales bacterium
TTGAGGTCTTCCGCACCAGCTACACCTTCACCGACGGCCTGCTCGACCCGGGCGACCAGCCCGGGTTGGGCGTCGAGCTCGACGTCGAGGCCGCGGCCGCCTTCCCCTACCAACCCGCCTACCTTCCGGTGAACCGCCTGCGCGACGGCACCGTGCACGATTGGTGAACTGACTCATGCCGCTCAACGACGACCGTTTCACCCCGCTGTCGCGGGTGCTCACGTTCGACCAGTTCGACCACGGTCAGGCCGGCTGGCTCGACCTGCGTCCGAACTTCGTCAAGCCCGGCTTCGGCGCGCACTCGGAGGAGGTCGACCTGATCCATTGGGGTCCGACGATGCTCAGCAGCGCCACCTTCGCGATGATGGGCACCCACGGCGCGATGAATGGGACCTACTCCCTCAAGCTGACCACCCGCCCGAACTCGGCGGCCATCGACCAGCCGCCGGCGCCCGGCAGCATGGGGCTCGCGATCAAGCGCCTGGCCCAGCACCGGCGCTATGACAAGATCCAGCTCGAGACCTGGCTGGCGTACACGCCCGAGGGCGACCGCCCCGGCTTGGGCGACGTCGACGTGCGGGCCTTCGGCTGCTTCTTCGACTTGCAGACCGGGGGCAACCGCTGGATGCCCGGCGTGCGCTACCTCAACGCCATCGACGGCCAGCCGGTCAAGCGCTGGCAGTACTTCTCGGTCGCCGAGGGGGTCACCGACGCCGACTGGAGCTACGGCCAGGCCGGCTGGCACAAGACCGGGGTCGACAGCCAGTGGTACGGCCGCCGGCACGCCGACGGCAGCTCCGACGGCTTCGCCTGGCTGCCCGACGGCGAGCAGGCGCTGGTGTCGAACGAGGCCGACGACAAGATCAACTGGATCTACCTGCGGTTGACGATCGACGTCGCCAACCGGCGGTACCTCGAGCTGCAATGCATGGACCAGGTCTTCGATATGAGCGCGCTGACGCCGACGATGGCCCCGGAGTACAAAGGGATAGGTGGTCTGGTGAATCCGGTGTTCTTCGTCGAGACCGGCGCCAATCGCCGGGCGTTCCTCTACCTCGACTCCATCGTGGTCTCGGTCGACTGATGCGCGACTTCCACACCTCAGTCGTCGAATTACGCCAGCCCTTCCAGGACACGGTCGCCAGCGAGCCCTACGAGTGCGGGTGGGCTCAGGAGGCCATCTTCTTCATCACGGTCGAGGACGTCGACGCGGACTTCGACCAGCTGGGGCTTCACGTGCAGATCTCAGCCGACGGAATCCGGTGGACCGACGAGGGGACCACGGCCAGCATCTCCGGTCCCGGCCTGACCCCCGTCCGGATCCGCCACTTCGGCGGCTGGTTGCGGATCAGCGGCGAGCTCTCCGGCGGCGCGCGACGGGCGGTGCTCAGCGTCCGGCTGGTGCTCAAGGGATGAGCGTCCGACTCAGCGCGGCCACCCTGGACTCGCTGCCCGCCTCGGTCCAGCGGCCGCACTACGACCGGTCCGGCGTCGAGGTCGGCATCGTGCACTTCGGGGTGGGCGGTTTCCACCGAGCCCACCAGGCCGTCTACTTAGATGAGCTGTTCTCGCAGGGGTTGGCCTTGGACTGGGGGATCTGCGGGGTCGGCCTGCTGGCGCCAGACGAGGCGATGCACCGCGCGCTGTCCGGGCAGGATGGCCTGTACACCGTGCTGACTCGCGATCCGGACGGCTCGGTCGGCGCGCGGGTGGTGGGCTCGATGGTGCGCTACCTGTTCGCCCCTTCCGACCCGGATGCCGTGCTCGACCAGCTCACCGCCGCCGGCACCCGCATCGTGTCGCTCACGATCACCGAGGGCGGCTACCTGATCGACCCGCAGACCGGCTGCTTCCAAGCGGACGAGGCGCAACGGGCCGACGGCGTCTCCGGCCCGCCCAACACCGCCTTCGGCTATCTGCTCGAGGCCTTGCGCCGTCGACGGGCCGCGGGCGCTGAGGCGTTCACCGTGCTCTCCTGCGACAACCTGCCCGGCAACGGAGCCGCGGCCCGCTGCAGCCTGGTCGAGCTGGCCCGGCTGCGCGACCCCGAGCTGGCCGAGTGGATCGGGCGCGAAGTGTCCTTCCCGAACTCGATGGTCGACCGGATCACGCCGGTCACGACGCCGGCCGACCGAGCCGAGCTGCTCGAGCGCTACGGCATCGAGGACGCGTGGCCGGTGGTGTGCGAACCCTTTAGCCAATGGGTGATCGAGGACGACTTCGGCGCCGGGCGACCGCCGCTGGAACGGGTCGGGGCCGAGCTCACCGACGACGTCACGCCCTATGAGCTGATGAAGCTGCGGCTGCTCAACGTCGGCCACCAAGCCCTCGGCTACGCCGGTCGCCTGGCTGGCTACACCTATGTCCACGAGGCGGTGTCCGACCCGGCGCTGGCCGCGTTCCTGCGCGGTTACCTGAGCGCGGAGGGCCAGCCCACCTTGCCGCCGCTGCCGACGGTCGATCTCGACGCGTACATCGACTCACTGCTTGAGCGCTTCGGCAACCGGGCCATCGCCGACACCCTCGCGCGGCTGTGCGAGTCCAGCTCGGACCGCATCCCCAAGTGGTTGCTGCCGGTCATTCGGATCAACCTGGACTCCGGTCGCAGCTGCGAGCGCAGCGCCGCCATCGTCGCCGCCTGGGCGCGGTACTGCCAAGGCGCGGACGATCACGGGGCGCCGCTGGAGCTGCGCGATCAGCGGGCCGAGCAACTGCGAGCGCGGGCCGCCGAGCAGGATGAGGATCCGCTGGCCTTCGTCGAGAACACCGAGCTGTTCGGCGATCTCGCGCAGCGGGCGGGATTCACCCAGCCTTACCGGCGGGCCCTGGAGTCACTGGCTGCGGTGGGCGTGCAACGGACCCTGGCCCGACTCGGCTGACGGGGCGGCCGCGCTCGGGCTTGCCGGCGCCCAGTCCAGGTCAGCGCTGGGTCAGCCTTGGTGCCAGTCGCGGGTCATCCGCTCGAAGTACGGGAAGAGGGACGCCTCCTCGTAGTCGAGGTGGCGGACGAGCAAGACGGCGAGCCGCTCGAGGTAGCCGCGCAGGCGGTCCACGCTCTCGGCGTCCTCGCCGCTCAGGTCGCGGGCGGCCGTGCTGATCTCGAGGATGAGC
>JAOPUY010000014.1 GCA_025963265.1 Frankiales bacterium
TGGTCGGGCATGAACCCGATGGGCGAGCCCGCCAACAAGACGATCGCCGATCCGGAGGCAAAATGATCCACCTCGCGCACCTTGCCCAGGACCTGTTCAACACGCCGCTGGCGATCCACCCCCGCAAGGCAGAGGTCGCCATGGCGGGCTTGGCCGAGCGGCTCGGCGTCACCCAGCTGATGCGGATGGACGGCACCCTCGCGCCGATGGCGTTCGACGATGATGACGAGTTCGCCCAGTCGGCGCGCACGAGGCGCAACGATACCGACATGGGGTATGACATGATCGGCGGAATCGGCATGATCCCGATCAGCGGCACCCTCGTCCAGAAGACGCGGAGCCTTCGGCCTTATTCCGGCATGACCGGATACGATGGCATTCGGCAGGCCTTCTGCACTGCGATGGTCGATGATGACGTCGAGATGGTCGCGTTCGATATCCAGTCGGGCGGCGGCTCGATCGCCGGCCTGTTCGACCTGGTCGACCTGATTCACTCGGCCCGCGGCATCAAGCCGATTGCCGCCATTCTCTCGGAATACGCCTATTCGGCAGCCTATGTGATTGCCTCGGCTGTCGATCCAGGCCGGCTCTATGTGCCACGCACCGGCGGCACCGGGTCGAACGGCGCGATCTGCATGCACGTCGACATGTCGGAAGCGCTCAGCAAGGCCGGCCTGAAGGTCACATTCATCACTTCGGAGGGGGCCGATCGCAAGACGGACGGCCATTCCGAGATACCGCTCAGCGACGACGCGTTTGCCGCGATCAAGGCCGACGTCGATGCGATGGGAACCCTGCTTCACGAGACCGTGGGCAGGAACCGGGGCCTCGCGGCCTCCGCCGTGCGCGAACAGCGTGCGGCGACATTTCTGGGCGCCAAAGGCGTCGCAGCCGGCCTAGCCGATGCTGTGGCGGCGCCCGACGCGGCACTCGCCGCGCTGCTTGCCGAAATCGCCTGACACCACGGAAGGATCCCACATGGCCAAGAATGATCTCCGGGCGGGGACTTCCCCGTTCGCCCACCTGCTCGCCCTCGTCACCGGCAACCCCGTCGGCGGCAAGAAGGCCGACGACGACAAGCCCGAGAACGAGGATCCGGACGCCGAGACTGACCCTGAAGATCCCGACGCCGAGACGGATAAGCCGGACGAAGGCGCCGAGGGCGACGAGCCCGCCGAGCCCGAGAAGGGCAAGCGGGGCAAGAAGGCCAAGGCCGAGGACGACGATTCCGACGAGAGCGCGGAGTCCGATGACGATGACGAGGATATGGCGAAGGCGCGGCATGAGGGCTGGCTCGCCGGCCAGGCGCGTTGCCGCAAGATCTTCTCGGCCAAGTCGGCCGGCGTCCGCCCCGACATGGCCGCGCACCTCGCCTTCGACCAGACCATCCCCAGCGCCCAGGCGATCGCCATGCTCGACATGGCCGCCGCGGGCAACGCTCCGGTGCAGGGCAGCCGTCTTGCGAACCGCATGGCGCGCGTCGTGATCCCCAACCCCGGTGCCGGGGGCTCCGGGCGAAAGGCCGAGGACATGTCCTTCGGCGAGCGCGCCAAGGCCGCGGCGAAAAAAGCCGGCATCATCTGAACCTTGGGCCACGGGCTCGCCCGTCCCTTTCCACGACAGGAATTGAACCATGGCATTGAATCCTACCCTCCAGGGCAACAGCCCTTGGGCTCCCGGCGTCTCGGCGGACGTCTTCGTCCCGGATCAGCTGATCGCCGGCGACATGAAGATCGTCACCGACACGAAGACGATCACCGGTGGCGGCATTTACCGCCGCGGCACTGTGCTCGGCCGGATCAACGTCGGCGCCGCAACGTCGGCGGTGAAAGCGTCGGGCGCGAACACTGGTAACGGCACCTTCGTGCTCGATGCCTCGACCCCGGTGCTCGCCTTTGCGGAAAGCGGGATCTACACCGCCCGCTTCACCACCACGACCAACATCCGTCTGACCGATCCGCGCGGCCGCGTTCTGGCCGACATTCCGATCGTCGCCACCAACGGCCAGACGGCTTCGGTCGCCGATCAGATCAAGGGCTTGTTCACCGAGGGTTCGGTCACTTTCGCCGCCGGCGACGGCTTCGACATCACCGTCGCTGCCAGCCCCGACACCTATACGATCGCGCTCGCCGCGGCCGTGAACGGTTCGCAAACCCCGGTCGCGCTCCTCGTCGACGATGTCGACACCTCGGGCGGCGACGTCCTGGGCGGCATCTACCAGATGGGTGAATTCAACATCAATGCGGTCATCCTCGGCACCGGCATCACCGCTGCTGCTGCCCGGCAGGCGCTGCTCGCCAGCAACATCTACCTCAAGACGCCGATTTCGGCGGCAGACCCGACCTAACCCTCTTTCTCGAAACTGACGCCCGCGATCGAGCGGGCTTTATTATGGAGCCCTCCCGATGGCCGAGACCATTTCCTACACGACCGCGAAGCTCGTTCAGGTCGTTCCCAACCTCAAGGTGTCGCAGAACTTCCTGCTCGACAAATTCTTCGGCGGCATCGTCGAATATGACACCGAAGAGGTGCTGATCGATATCGACATCGGTCTGCGCCGCATGGCGCCGTTCTGCTCGCCTCTCGTCGAGGGCAAGCTGGTCGAACAGCGCAAGTACCAGACGAACAAGTTCAAACCCGCCTATATCAAGGACAAGCGGGCGCCCGATCTGCGCAAGCCCGTCCGCCGCCAGATCGGCGAACGCGTGGGCGGCGAACTGAGCGGCGAGGAGCGCGAGCTCGCCAACCTCCAGATCGAGATGGCCGACCAGGTCGACATGGTGAACCGCCGTCTCGAATGGATGGCCGCGAGCGCCCTCACCACCGGCACCGTAACCATTGCCGGCGAGGGCTTCCCCACCACCCTGATCGATTTCGGCCGATCGTCGTCGCTGACGCTGGCACTCACCGGCGGTAATAAATGGGGCGCCACCCTCAACAGCGCTGGTCGCGACGTGAACATTGCGGGCCAGATCGATGCCTGGGCGGCGCGAATTCTGAAAGCGTCCGGCGCGGTCGTTACCGACATCGTCTTCACCAACACGCCCTGGAACAAGTTCCTGAGCGCCGAAGGCGTCCAAGGCGCAATCTTCTATCCGGCGCAGGCGAGTGCCGGCAACGTCGTCAATCCCGGCTCGCAGATCAAGGCTGGCGCCGTGTATAAGGGGCGCTGGGGCCAGTACGACCTGTGGCTCTATAACGATTGGTATATCGACAGCGCCGGCGTCGAGCAGCCGATGATCGCCGACGGCACCATCGTCATGAGCGGCGAGGCCATGATGGGCACCCGCGCCTTCGGCATGATCATGGATCCCCGCTTCAACTATAAGGCGATGGCGTACGCCCCGAAGACGTGGATCATGGATGATCCGGCGCAGCGCATCATCATGATGCAGTCGGCGCCGCTCGTCATCCCGAGCCGGGTCAACGCCTGCATCGCCGTCACGGTCTGCGACCCGTCCAGCTTCTAAGCCGGACCCCCCTTTTTCTGCCAGTCAGAGGACATCACCATGCCCACCGCGAAGATGAAAACGTACAAGGTCGCGCCGCGCCACTCGGTCACCGGCACCAAGCCTTCGGAGGACGATCCGAAGGTGAAGGTGCCGGTGACCATCGAGGCCGGCGGCACGATCGAGCTCGACGAAACCGAAGGCGCCAAGCTGCAGAAGCTCGGCTTCCTGCTCGGCGACAACGGCGAGGCCGCCCTGATCACTGCTGAAGGCCCGCCAGTCGCGGCAGGCGCGGACATCAAGGAAGCCTGATCATGGCGATCGATTGGGATAGCCTCGTCCTTGGCCCCGTGATGGGGGTTTTTGGCGAGGGCGAGGCTTCCGATCAAACGTCATGGCCGCTCTATACTCCGGTCGGCGGGGCGGCCTTCCGCCTCGCCGACGCGGTGTTCGACCGCTTCTATGCCGACGTCGAGACCGAGGGCGATAGCGAGGTCACAACCCGCAAGCCGGTGCTGGGCGTCCGCTTGGCGCTTTTCGATGTCGAGCCCGCGCAGAACGACCTCGTCCATATTCCGAGCGTCGGCATCACCTTCGTGGTGAAGGACGTCCGGCCCGATGGCCATGGGCATGCCAAGCTGATCCTGATGGCAACAGCGCGATGACGACGTCGGCCGACTTGCTCGGCCTCACCCATGAGGTATTGGCGGCGACGGGCGCAACGGATGCCGAGAATCGTGTCTATCGGCCCGGGGATTGGCCGACACAGGCCGGACAATATCCCCATCTCAAGATGCGCGTCATCCGCGAGACCAAGCAATCGCTAGGTCGCGGCGGCCCGCCCGAGTTCATGGTGGTCACCATCGTCCGGATCACCGGCGAAGTCTCCGAGCCTGCCGACATGAACGACGTCGGTGCAACCAACGCCGAAGCTTCGCTGTGGCGTCTGGCCCGACAGGTCGAGGTCGCCGTCATCGGCAGCTACCCGCTAACCGCGATGCTGCAGCACTTCCCGAGCGTGGAAAGCCAGCTCGCCTATAATTCCGAGGGCGAAACCCACCTCGCCGGTATCCAGATCGATATCGCGATGGAGTTCTATCAGGGCGAAGACGATTTCGCGCCCGCCCCCGTCGAGGATCTCGACGACGTCGAAGTGACCGCCGCCAATCATCCGCCCTTCGGCCTCTCGATCGCAGTTTCGGAATAGGAGCCTCTCCATGATCGTAAAACCCGCCGATGGTCTCGCGATCATCGACCCTGTGACGCGTCGCACGCTGCCGCCCGAGGGCATCACCGTTCCCGACGGCGACCTGCATTGGGAACGCCTCAAGAATGACGGCGACGTCACCCTGTCGCCCGATCCCGAGCCCTCTTCCCCTGACCGGAAGGTGACCCTGAAATGACCATCCCTTTCAACAAGATCCCGTCGAACCTGCGCGTCCCGCTCCTCCATGTGGAGCTGGACCCGTCGCGCGCGAACACCGCCTCGGACGTCCAGCGCACCCTGATCATCGGCCAGAAGACGAGCGTCGGCACGGCGGTCGCCAACGTACCCGTTCAGAGCCAGGGCGTCGCGGAAGCGCGGACGGCCGGCGGCCCGGGTTCACAGCTGGCGGCCATGACGGCGACCTATCGCTTCAACGACCCAGCCGGCGAGGTCTGGTATCTGCCGCTCTCCGATGACGGTAGCGGCACGGCCGCGACTGGCTCGATCGCGTTCACGGGCCCGACGACGGCCGCGGGCACGCTCTATCTCTACATCGGCGGCCAGCTGGTGCAGGTCGGCCTGTCCGCGGCTATGACCGCCGCCCAGGTCGCAACCGTCGTCATTGCCGCGATCACCGCGGCGACGGACGTGACGGTCACCGCCGTCGTCAACGGGGCTATCGCCAGCCAGGTGGACCTGACGGCGAAGAACAAGGGCCTCGCGGGCAACGACACCGATATCCGCCTCAATTATTATGGCGCGATCGGCGGCGAAGTGACGCCGGCGGGCCTCACCGTGACGATCGTCGCCATGAGCGGCGGTGCCACGAACCCGACTTTGACGACGGCGCTGGCCAATCTGGTCGACAAACCGTTCGACTTCATCGTGCACCCGTACAACGATGCGACGTCGCTCGCCGCGCTCGCCGCCCTGCTCAACGACACTACCGGCCGATGGTCGTGGGCCAATCAGGTCTATGGCCACGCATTCTATGGGTTCAAGGGCACCAGCGGGGCGCTCACCACCTTCGGCCTGACCCAGAACGATCCGCACGCCAGCTGCATCGGCGTTTACGACAGCCCGACGCCGGTATGGCGCTGGGCGGCGGCTGTCGCGGGTGCCGCGGCCGTCAGCCTGCGGATCGATCCGGGCGTGCCGCTGCAAACGCTGCAGGTGCTTGGCGTGCTGGCGCCGTCGCCGGAGAAGCGCTTCGGGATGACAATCCGTAACACCTTGCTGTTCAGCGGCATCTCGACGTTCACTGTCAACGCCGGCGGCGGCGTCGCGATCGAGAACCTGATCACGACCTATCAGACGAACGCCCAGAGCCAGCCGGACGACAGCTATCTGCAGGTTGAAACCCTGTTCCTGCTGGCCTTCGTGCTCCGGTCGCTGAACGCCTTCGTCGTCGAGAATTACGGCCGGTCGAAGCTGGCCAGCGTCGGCACCCGTCCCCGCGCGGGCAGCAGGGTTGCCAACACGAACACGATCCGCGCCGGCCTGATCGGGCATTATCGCGGGCTCGAGGATCGGGGCTATGTCCAGCAGTCCGACGTTTTCGCGGCAAACCTCGTCGTGGAGAAGCCGGGCACGCCCAATCGCATCAACGTGCTGTGGGCCGGCATCCTCATCGAGCAGGTCCGCATTTTCGCGCTGCTCGCCCAGTTCCGCAACGCTTAAGGAGCCGCCGCCATGGCAGATTCCCCCAACCGCCTTGCCGGCGTCGCCTTCGTCACGGTGAACGGCACCAGCTATCGCATCGTCGGCGAAGGCACCTACCGCGTCAGCCAGGAAGAGCGCGAAACCCTCAAAGGCCAGGACGGGATCCACGGCTACAAGGCCATGCCCGGCGCCGGCAAGATCAGCTGGAAAGGCCGCGACGGCAACGACGTCTCGATCGGCGCGCTGGCGGATGCCGACGATGCGACTGTCGTGCTCGAGCTGGCCAACGGCAAGACCGTCATCGGCCGCAATATGTGGCGCGCGGGCGATTCCCCGATCGAGGTCAACACCGAGACCGGCGAATTCGACGTCGCGTTCGAGGGCGCAGACGTCATCGAAGCCTGATCCCAGCCGTTCCCCAAGGAGAATATTATGCCCGACGAAACCGAAATCCCCGAGAGCGTTACGATCACCCTGCGCAAGCCCATCACGCTCGGCGAAAAAGT
>JAOPUY010000177.1 GCA_025963265.1 Frankiales bacterium
CCTCATCCACCCACCCCACCAGCCGGCAAGCGACCAGCCGCCGCCCGACCAGCCGGCTAGCGACCAGGCGGCTAGCGACCAGCCGCCGCTCGACCGGCCGGCAGACGACGAGCCGACCCTCCGACAACCGCCCGACCCGCCGCAACCTGACCAGTCAACGGACGCGCCACCGAGAAACCACCAGCCGCCACCCGGCGAACCGCCACCGTCGCCCGGCCAGCCGATACATGGCCAGTCGCCACCCGAGCGACCGCCATCAGACCGACCACCGCCGGACCAGCCGCCGCCCGACCAGCCGCCGCCGGACCAGCCGCCGCCCGACCAGCCGCCACCGCAACCGCCACCGAAGGAGTAACTGTGCCGACCGAATTAGTTGTGCAGCACGGCGGCTCCGGCGAACCGCCCGTGTTTCAGATCGGACAAGGCGCTCGGCGCGTCGGCCATCGCGTACCCCGTCGTCGTGGCCCGGATCCGAAAGCGCTCGGCCAGCCGGAGGAACTCCTCGCCATCGGCTCGCGTGTTCGCGGTGACACTGCGCAGCACGCGCTCGGAGAACAGCTCCCGCTCGTAGTTGATCGCCGGGATGTCCGACAAATAAATACCGGCAACGGCCAGCGTGCCCCCGCGGTCCAACGCTCTCATCGCCACCGGCACCAACTCGCCCACCGGCGCGAACAGAATCGCTCCATCGAGCTTCTCCGGCGGCTCATCGGTCGCACCGCGAACTGAGTCGACCCCCAGCTCGCGAGCCAACCGCTGGTTGCCGTCGCCCCGCGTCAGGACGTGAACCCGGGTGCCCTCGTGGAGCGCGATCTGCGCGGCCAGATGCGCGCTGGCGCCGAAGCCGTAAATGCCGAGTCGGCCACCGGGCGGCACGTTCGCGCAGCGCAACGAGCGGTAGCCGATGATGCCCGCGCACAGCAACGGCGCGGCCTGCTCGTCCTCCAAGCCCTCGGGCAACGCGTAGACGAACGCCTCGTCGGCCACACAGGTGTCGGCGTATCCGCCGTTGACGTCCCAACCGGTGAAGGTCGGTTCCAGACAGAGATTCTCCCGGCCGCCGCGGCAGAAAACGCAGCTGCCGTCCGTCCCGCCCAGCCAGGGCACGCCGACTCGCTGGCCGAGCTCGAACCGGTCGGCGCCCTGGCCGAGTTTCTCCACGATGCCGACGACCTCGTGACCCGGACTCACCTGGGGGTGCTTGGGCGGCAGCTCTCCTTCGACCAGGTGCAGATCGGTCCGACAGACCCCGCAGGTCAGGACCCGAACCCGCAGTTGACCGGCGCCCGGCTCTGCCGCCTCGCGGTGTATTCGGATCAGCGGGCCAGAGTCGATCTCGGCCGGGTGGTCAAGCACCCATGCGGTTTGTTCGGACACGTTGGTCTCACCTCGACAAGTGCACGTCGCGCGTCAGGCGGCCCTCCGCCCTAGCTCGAACCTACGCTCCGATTCGGCCGGTCGGAGCCGCCGGCGGCCGCCTGCGCGGACACGAACCGTTCCGCCGCCCGTTGCCAAAGACGCGATAGCAGTTCACCTGGATCAGCGAGATTCCCAGTGGAACTCACTTGATCTCGGAGGAAAAACGACGTGTCGCTCAACAGAAGAGAAATGCTGGCGGTCTCTGGCCTCGGATTGGTCGGCGTCGGCCTATCCGGCGCGTTCGCCGGCTCAGCGTCGGCGGCCACACCCAGCGTGAAGTGGGGCGGTCCGACGGTGGACGGCTACGGACCCCTGTACAACGCGGGGCCGGATTTGGCTTTGCCCAAAGGATTTTCCTACACCACGTTCGGGCGGGCCGGCAGCCGGATGAGCGACGGACTGCCGACGCCGGGCTGTCACGACGGGCAAGCGCTGTTCGCCGCCGGGCACGGCAAGGTCCGGCTGATCCGAAACCACGAGCTCGACCTCGACATCCCGAAGATCACCCAGAAGGCATTGACCAGCAAGAAGGCCTACGACCGCGCCGGCCCGGCCGGCTGCACCTCCTCGCTCTACAACCTGGCCACCGGCAAGCTAGAGGAGAGCTTTCTGGTCCTCAACGGAACCCTGGACAATTGCAGCGGCGCGCCGACGCCGTGGGGTTCCTGGCTCACCTGCGAGGAGACGACGGACGGCATCGGTGCGGGCTATGAGAAGCCGCACGGCTACGTGTTTGAGATCCCGGCCGCGTCCCGAGGCCTGATCGAGCCGATCCCGCTGAAGGCGATGGGCCGCTTCGAGCACGAGACCGCGCCCGTCGACCCGAAGACCGGCATCGTCTACTTGACCGAAGACAACGGCGACCCGGGCGACGGCTTCTACCGATTCATCCCCAAACGACCCGGACGCCTTGCGGCCGGCGGCCAGCTCCAGATGCTCGCGATCAGCGGCGACAAGGACTACGACAGCGCCAGCGGACAACGAGTCGGCGAGGTCCTGGACTGCCATTGGGTCGACATCGACGAACCCGACCCCTCCGACGCCGAGGACAACCCCGGCTCGGTCTACTCCCAGGGCCGGGCCAAGGGCGGTTGCCGCTTCTACGGCCTGGAGGGATCGTCCTGGGCCAACGGTGGGGTCACCTTCGTGGCCAGCGAGGCCGGCGACACCGAGAACGGGCAGATTTGGCGTTACCAGCCGACGAGCCTGAGCACCGGCACCCTGCGGCTGCTGTTCGAGTCGCCGAACGAGAAGACCTTGAATCAGCCCGACTCGATCACCGTCAGCCCGACGGGCACCGTGGTGATGGCCGAAGACGGTGACGGCGAGGACATCGACGGCGGCGACAACTGGCTGCGGATCCTCACCGGCAGCGGGACCATCGCCAACCTGGCGCGGGTGATCGCCCCGCTCGACCTGCACTACTGGGACCCCGAGGACTTCCCTCAGCCCGGAGCGGTCGGGGCCAGCGAGATGTCCGGGCCCTGCTTCTCGGCTGACGGCAAGCATTTGTTCGTCAACGTCCAATACCCGGGGGTCACCTGTGTCATCACCGGGCCGTGGGGTCGCAGCCTGGCGTGAGCCGGCGGGGCGGGGCAGACTCGCGGTCATGAGCGCTCCCATCACGCGGCTGGCGTTGCCGCGACTGATCCACGTCGGCGCCGGGGCCAGCAACCGCCTCGGCGAGGCAGCTCAGGCCCTCGGCGTGGCCAAGCTGCTGATCGTCACCGACCCGTTCCTGGTCTCGGCCGGCGCCGTGGAGCGTTTGACTCGCGAGCTGCCGCCCGCGATCACGGCCGCCGTCTACGCCGACACCGTGCCCGACCCGACCTCGAGCTCGGTGGACGCGGTGGTCGCGGAGATCGCGGCGGGCGGCTACGACGCGATCGTCGGCTTTGGCGGCGGCAGTCCGATGGACACCGCCAAGGCCGCCGCGGTGCTGTTCCAGCACGGCGGGCGAATGTCTGACCTGCGGGCTCCGGCGGTCACCGACGCGGCCGCGCTGCCGCTCATCGCGATTCCGACGACCGCCGGCAGC
>JAOPUY010000193.1 GCA_025963265.1 Frankiales bacterium
CGTCCCAGCACTCGCCCACAGCACGTCGATCGCCCCCATCTTCTGCTTGACCGTGTCGTACAGACGGTCCAGATCGTCGAGGTCGGCCGAATCGGCCTGCACGCCGGTCACGTTCCGGCCGATGAGCTGGACGGCTTCGTCCAGCGCGTCCTTCCGCCGACCCGAAATGAAGACGTGAGCTCCTTCGTCAACGAACAACTTCGCACCGGCCAACGCCATCCCACTCGTCGCGCCGGTGATCACCGCGACCTTGCCATCGAGCTTTCCCATGACCGCTCCTTCGGATTGCTACGCCTGATTGCGTCGATGTTATGTACACCGATCTGCGTGCTTAACGTAGCGGTCAGCCGCACCGGACGCAAGCTATGCACACCGAGCGGTACCCAAATGGGCTACGCTGGGCGTGTGACGGAGTTGGAGAAGGGGCCGCGCGGCCTGCGCCGCGGCCGGGGCGCACGTGAGCGGATCCTCAGCGCGTCACAACAACTGTTCCGCGAGCAAGGCATCAACTCCACCGGCATGGACCAGCTCTGCGCGGTGGCCGAGGTGTCCAAACGCACGCTCTACCAGCACTTCACCGGCAAGGACGAGCTCATTGCCGAATGCCTGCGCCGTTTCGATCCCGACGTCCTGCCCGAAGTGTTCGACCGCGCCGACCTCACCCCTCGCGAGCGGCTCCTCGCCGCCTTCGACGTCCACTCGCCGCTGTGCCCGTTCATCGCGGCGGCCGTCGAGATCCCCGACCCAGGCCACCCGGCCCGCGTTCAGGCCCGCGACTACAAGAAAGCCTTTGCCGCGCGGCTCATCGAGACCGCCCGCGAGGCTGGCGCCACCGACCCCGAACAGCTCGGCGAGCAGCTGGCGTTGCTGGTCGACGGCGCTTCGGCCCGCAGCCGGGTCCTCAACACCGAGACCCTCGCCACCGCCGCCGCCATCGCAGCCGTCCTCGTCGACAACGCCATCCCCACGGGCTGACGATGACTTCTGTCGATGACGTGGCGGGTGATTTCGTGACGGAAACACTCGACTACGACGGCGGACGACAGGTCACGGCCTACGTCCCGCCGGAGCCGCCCGAGGCTGTCGTGTTCGCGGGCGACGGGCAGTTGATCTCGCCGTGGGGCCGAGACCTCGAAGCGTCGGACGGACCAGCCACGATGATCGTCGGCGTTCACCGCCACGCCGAGGAAACGCTCCGGCTTCATGAGTACTCCCCCAGCTTCGACGCGGAGCGGTTCGCGGCGCACGAGCGGTTCTTCGTCGAGGACGTGCGCGAGTGGACGGCGACCCGCTTCGGAGTCAGGTTGCCGACCGATCGCACAGCGGTGTTCGGCGTCTCGGCAAGTGGAGAGCTCGCGCTCGCGCTCGGCCTTCGTCATCCCGAGGTCTACGGTGCGATCCTTTGCGCCTCGCCGGGTGCTGGCTACCGCCCACCGGAGGTGATGCCAGGCTCGATTCCGCGCACGTACCTGGTCGCTGGCGCTCAGGAGCCGTTCTTCCTGGAGAACGCGAGCCGCTGGGCCGGTGCACTCCGCGACGCCGGGACGGATGTCGTCATGACGACTCGGCCCGGGTCGCACGGCGATGTCTTCTGGCAGCACGAGTTTCCGCTCATGGTGCGTTGGTCCTTCGGCTGAGACACATGACGCGGTTGACATCCGCATCCAATCGCTAGACACTTTATCTATGACGGTAGATAAAGCAGTAAGGACACCGGACGGAGACGGCCCGTCGCCTATCACGTTCCGGCTCGACCCGGCGTCTGGAGTACCGACCTACCTGCAGCTCGTCCAGCAGGTCGAGCACGCGCTGCGGCTGGGCTACTTGAAGCGCGGCGATCGGCTGCCGAAGGTTCGCGAGGTCGTGGCGGCGCTAGCCATCAACCCCAACACCGTGTTGAAGGCTTACAAGGAGCTGGAGACCAAGGGGCTGACGTCCGGTCGTCCCGGCCAGGGCACGTTCATTGACGGCGCGGTCGCTCAATCGACGTTGCCGGAGTTGACGGTGCTGCGGCGGTCACTGCGCGCCTGGTTCGAGCAGGCGGATGCAGCTGGATTGGACGAGGACGGGATCGTGGCTCTGGTGACGAGTTCGCTGCGGGATTTCTCTGAGCGCCGGCAAGCCACCAAGGCCGGCGGCGAGCAAACGGCGCGCCAACGACGCAAGGGCGGCGCAGCGTGAACGTCATCGAGACGAGAGACCTGGGGCGCCGGTACGGCAGCAAGTGGGCGCTGCGTGACTGCACCCTGGCTATCCCGGACGGACATCTGGTCGCGCTCGTCGGCCCCAACGGCGCCGGCAAGAGCACCCTGCTGAACCTGGTCGTCGGCCTCACCCCGCCCACCGAGGGATCAGTCGAAGTCCTCGGTGGCGCCACGGCCGGATCGGTCGCCGCCCTCGACGGGATCGCGTTCGTCGCCCAGGACATGCCGCTGTACCGACACCTATCAGTCGCGGACATGCTGCACCTCACCAGCAACCTCAACCTGCGCTTCGACACCGTCTACGCGCGCCGTCGCCTGGACGACCTCGGCATCGATCACAAGCAGAAGGCAGGCAAGCTGTCGGGCGGACAGCAGGCACAGCTCGCGTTGACCCTAGGCCTTGCCCGGCACCCTCGCCTGCTCGTGCTGGACGAACCGACTGCTCCTCTTGATCCGGTCGCGCGGCACGACTTCATGGCCACCGTGCTGACCTCGATGGCTGACGACGGAGTCTCGGTCGTGCTGTCCTCGCACATGCTGGCCGAGCTAGAGCGAGTCACCGATTATCTCGTCCTGATCGGTCAAGGCCGTGTCCGACTCAATGACGAAGTTGACGACTTACTCGCCACGCACCGCCTCGTCAGCGCCGCTACGCCGGATCGGCTGAGCGGCCTGGACGGCGAGGTCATCGAGTCGAGCACGATGGGCGCGCAGACCCATCAGCTCATCCGGCTGGCCTCACCCGACGCGCCACTGCCGCTGGACTGCGAAGCCCGTCCGGTCGGGCTGGAAGAACTCGCCCTCGCCTACCTCCGCGAAAGCGCACCCGCGCTCGCGCTGAGCGCAGTGGGAGCGACCCGGTGACCGCGATCGCAGCGCTACCGACGGCCTCAGCCCGGCCCGTTCCCTGGCTCCGGCTGGCTTGGGTCGTCTGGCGGCGTTACCGCACCATGCTCATCGCCACGGTCGGCGCGCTCGCGGCGATCGCTGTCTACCTCGTGGTCACCGGCGAGCAGATGCGCTCCTCCTACGACGCGGCGACCGCCTGCCGGCCCATCGATTCAACGGCCTGCATGTACAAGTTCAACCTGTTCCACAACAGCTACGCCCAGCCTGGATTGATCGGCGCCGTGTTGATGTTTCTGCCCGCCATCATCGGCTCCTTCGCTGGCGCACCACTGTTGTCCCGAGAACTCGAAACGGGCACCTTCCGCTACGCCTGGACCCAAGGTGCCGGACGAATGCGGTGGGCGACCGCAATCCTGGTCTCCGGCGCCGTCGGCGTTGCGGCCATCATGGCCGCCTTCGGAGCCCTGATCACCTGGCGTAACCAGCCCCTGCTCGACAGCGGCTTCACGCCTCGACTGCACCAGACGATCTTCCCGGAGACAGGAATCGCCGCCGCCGGATGGGCACTCGTCGGCTTCGCCGTCGGTGTCCTCGCTGGCCTACTGTGGCGACGCGTCGTCCCGGCCATCGTCACCGCCTTCGCCGCCTGCTTCGGGTTGGAGTACCTCGGCGCCACCTATCGATCTCACTACTTGACCCCCCTGACCACCACCAGCCTCGACCAACCGCTCAAGTCCCTCACGATCAGCCAATGGTGGACCAAGGGCGGCGTCCGGGTCAGCAGCGACCAAGTCACCTCCGCGCTCGGCGCGGTCGGCGCGCAGTTCAACGCCAGCGGCGGCAAGATAACGTCCGCCGCCGCCGGAAGCTCGAACGGCGCCGGCGGCACGAGCATCGATCCCACTCAGTACTTGATCCAGCACGGCTACGCCCAGGTCACCAGCTACCAACCTGATAGTCGCTACTGGCCGCTTCAATGGATCGAGTTCGGCTGGCTCACCGCCCTCGCGCTTGCCCTCCTCGGGATCGCGTTCTGGCTGCTACGCCGACGACCCGCCTGAGGGAGACGGGCGCAGAGGGCGCAGACCCCGGGGGCTGGCCGCTCGGCTTACTCCCACTCGATGGTGCCTGGCGGCTTGCTGGTCACATCCAGCACCACCCGGTTGACCTCGCGCACCTCGTTGGTGATGCGGGTCGAGATTCGCTCGAGCACGTCGTAGGGAACGCGCGTCCAGTCCGCGGTCATGGCGTCCTCCGAGGACACCGGCCGCAACACGATCGGGTGGCCGTAGGTCCGGCCGTCGCCCTGCACGCCGACCGAGCGGACGTCGGCCAGCAACACGACCGGGCACTGCCAGATCTCGCGGTCCAGGCCGGCCGCCGACAGCTCAGCCCGGGCAATGGCGTCGGCCCGGCGCAGGATCTCCAACCGTTCCCAGGTCACCTCGCCGACGATGCGAATCCCCAGCCCGGGACCG
>JAOPUY010000228.1 GCA_025963265.1 Frankiales bacterium
CCTTGGGCTGGCCGGTAACCGGCTCGCAGGCCGGCCGGCTCTACCTTCGAGTCGGCTTTCGCAGCTGCGGGCTGATCGGGTCCACGTTCGTGGTGCTCGGCGCGGCCCTGCTGCTGCTACTCGGCTCGTCCTCGAGCGTGCTGCAGGTCGCGCTGACCTGCTTCCTGATCGGCTTGGGCATGGGCCTGTGCGCCTCGCCAACTCTGATCGCCGCTCAATCCTCGGTCGGCTGGAAGGACCGGGGTGTCGTCACCGGCAACAACATGTTCTGCCGTTCGCTCGGCAGCGCGCTCGGGGTGGCGATCTTCGGCGCGATCGCCAACACGACCTTGGGCTCCTCAGCTGCGGTGAGCCCGGGGACCGCGCCCAGTGGCGGATCGGTCTCGCGAGCCGGCCTGACGTCGGCCACTCAGCACGTGTTCCTCGGCGTCCTGATCGTCGCTATCGGGATGGCGGTGGCCATCGCCTGCATGCCCCGAGGCTTGCCCGGCGCCGAGGCTGCGCCGGCTCAGCCGGTGGACCCGGCCGGGGCCAGCGACGCGGCGAACTCGGCGATCTGATCGGCCACGAACTGGGGCTGCCGGCGCGGCAGGTTGTGCCCGCCCCGCTCAGCTAAAACCAGCCGGGCCCGCGCGAGCCGGGCGGCCAAGGCGTGCGACGTCGCGACCGGGATCATGGTGTCCCCCGGGTCGGCGATGACCAGCGTGGGCGAGCCAATCCCGGCCAGCGAGTGCTCTAGTCGGTCCAGGCCGCGGACGAGCTCCCGTTGCTCCAGCAGAAACGTCCGCCACATCGCGCCGTGCTCATGGCGCGCGTTGCCCCAGGTCTCCCAGTTCACGTGCTCGTCGGCCGAGAGCGGACGGCCGAGGACGCGTTGGCGGCGGGCCAGTCGCGCTCGCGCGAACCAGGGCGTCAGCCACCAGGCGGTGACCGCGCAGACCTCGCCGGCGACCGGCGCGGCCAGCAACGCGTCCCAGCCGTCGAGGCAGCCGGGTCCGACGCTGGCGATCAGCACCAGCCCCCGGACTCGTTCCGGGGCCAACTCGGCCACTCGCAGGGCGACGCCGCCGCCGTAGGAGTGCCCGACCAGGATCGCCGCGCCGACGCCCGCGCGATCGAGTTCGGTCAACAGCCAGCGGGCGTTGGCCGTCACGTCGCCGGGCGGCTCTGGATTGCCGCGGTAGCCCGGACGATCGGGGGCCAGCGGCGTCAGGTCACCCGGCAGCGCGGCGACGACGCCGTCCCAGTCTGAGCCGGCGCCGGGTTGGCCGTGCAGCAGAGCCAGCGTGGCGTTCAGTGCCTGAACCCGGCCGGCCCGCTGACGACCCCGGGACCGGCGTCAGCCTCTAGTTGCGTGATCGCCGCCTGGATCGAGTCGAGAAAGTTCTCGGCCAGATCCTGACTGAAGCCGTTGCGGCAGACGACCCGCAAGACCGACAGGTCCTGCCGGTCGGCGGGAAAGGTGTAGGCCGGCACCTGCCAACCGCGTTCTCGCAACGCGCGGGAAAGTGCGAAGACGTCCCAGCCCGTGGCCTGGTCGGTGGTGGTGAACGCGAAGACCGGCAACTCATCGCCGCGGGAGAGCAAGCGGAACTGCGGCATGGCGCCAATGCGGTCGGACAGGTAGAGCGCGACGTCGCGGGCGGCCTGCTGCACCGCGCGGTAGCCCTCGCGGCCCAAGCGGAAGAAGTTGTAGTACTGCGCGATGACGTCCGCGCCCGGTCGTGAGAAGTTGAGGGCGAAGGTCGGCATGCTGCCGCCCAGGTAGTTCACGTTGAAGATCAGCTCGGCCGGCAGAGCGTCGCTGTCGCGCCAGATTACCCAGCCCACACCGGGGTAAACCAGGCCGTACTTGTGTCCGGAGGTGTTGATGGAGGCGACTCGCGGCAGCCGGAAGTCCCACTGCAGGTCTGGGTCCAGAAAGGGGGCGATCATCGCGCCGGACGCACCGTCGACGTGAATAGGCACATCCGGACCGCCGCCGGCGGCCAGCGCGTCGAGCGCCTCGGCGATCTCAGCGACCGGCTCGTAGCTGCCGTCGAACGTCGAGCCCAAGATGGCCACCACGCCAATGGTGTCCTCGTCGCACAGGGCCACGGCGTGGGCGGCGTCGAGGTGGAAACGCTCGCCGCTCATCGGCACGATCCGCGGCTCGACATCCCAGTACCGGCAGAATTTCTCCCAGCAGACCTGGACGTTCGCTCCCATCACCAGATTGGGCCGCCGGCTGCGGTCGCCCACCCGGGCCGCCCACCGACGCTGCAGGGCCAACCCGGCCAGCATGCAGGCCTCGCTCGAGCCGGTGGTCGAGCAGCCGGTGGCCTCCGCCAAGGCCGGGGCATGCCAGAGGTCGGCCAGGATCGCGACGCAGCGTCGCTCGAGTTCGGCCGTCTGCGGGTATTCGTCCTTGTCGATCATGTTCTTGTCGACGCTGTCGGCCATCAGTTGCTTGGCCTGCGGCTCCATCCAGGTCGTGACGAAGGTGGCCAGGTTCAACCGCGCGCTGCCGTCGAGCAGCAACTCGTCGTGAATCAGCTGGTAGGCCACGTCGGGCGGCACCGGCGCCGCGGCCAGTTGCGACTTGGGCAGCGAGACGCGCTCAGCCAGCGCCGGATTGGCGTCGGTGAGCACCGCGTTGATGCTGAGCTGGTCGGCCGGCGTCGGGTCAGAACCGTGGTGTAGGGCCATAGGCGAACATTAGGCCGGTTAGCTATGAGCCCGCCGCTTACGCTGAGCCGGTGAGAATCCTGGTCGCGCCCGACAAGTTTCGCGGCACGGCCACCGCGGCCGAAGTAGCCGCGGCTATCGGCTCGGCCGCCCGCGGGGCCGGGCACGACGTCGTCGAGCGGCCCTTGGCCGACGGCGGCGAGGGCACTCTCGAGGCCTTCGGCGGGGCCAACCGCGCCAGCCTGGTCACCGGTCCGCTGGGCGAGCCCGTGCTGGCCCAGTGGCGGCTCGGCGACGACGGACTGGCCGTGATCGAGGCCGCGCTGGCCTGCGGGCTGTCCCTGGCCGGCGGATCGGACGGCAACGACCCGATGGCGGCGACCAGCCGCGGCGTCGGCGAGCTGATCGCGGCCGCGGTCGCGGCGGGCGCGCGCCGAATCGTGGTCGGCCTGGGTGGCTCGGCCTGCACCGAGGGCGGACGCGGCGCGCTGGCGGCCTTGGCCGGCGCCGGGCTCACGCCTGCGCGGCTGGCCGCCGCTGGCGCGCCCCGGCTCGTGGTGTGCTGTGACGTCACCACCGGTTTCGAAGACGCGGGCGTGGTGTTCGGGTCGCAGAAGGGCGCGGACGCCGCGCAAGTCGACCAGCTCACCCGCCGCCTGCACCGCCTCGTCGCGGACTACCGCCGCGAGTACGGGGTCGACGTCTCGACGATGGCCGGGGCCGGCGCGGCCGGCGGTCTGGCGGGTGGTCTCGCCGCCGTCGGCGGCGAGCTGCAACCGGGATTCGACTACCTGGCCCGGGCCTTGGCCGTGCCCGAGCAGCTGAGGCAGGCCGACCTGGTGATCACCGGTGAGGGGCGGTTGGATGAAACCTCCTTTGCCGGCAAGGTGATCGGCTCGCTGTTGGCCCTCACCGAGCCGGCCCAAACGCCGGTGCTTGCCATCGTCGGGACCATCGATCCGGCCAGCTGGCCCCGGCTGAGCGATGGTCTTCCACGACTGCAGACGCTGTCTTTGACCGAGATCTTCGGCGCTGCGCGCAGCCTGGGCCGCACGCTTGAGTGCCTGACCGAGGCGACTCGGATCGCCTTAAGCCCGGGTAGGCCCGCCGATTAGGCCGCGAATCACCCCAAAGTTCACCCCACTCAGTGCTGCTTTCAGGGCTTCACATTCGCTATACATGTAAGGCGACCTGCGGGGGAAGTGCCACGAGCCTTAGCTCATGGAACTTCCCCCTTCGTCGTTTGAGAGGCCATTTCACGAGCGAGGGCGAGACCTACTGAACTGATTGCCAACGACGGAGTCCGCGGACAGCCGTCGCCGGGACCGACCTGCCTGGTTTACTGCAGCCTCCTAACCCCCGTACGGAGGTTGCAGTGGCCAGGCAGGTCTCTCTGGTTTCACCGGTTTAAACCGGTCTCGGGAGAAGTTCGGCCCCCGGACACGCCGAGCGCGGTGCCCTTCAGCGGTGGGCGAGGCCCTTTGCGGGGATGATGTGTCGCACTAGCCATCCGGGGAGCCTGACGTGACCGTTCTGCCCGCTCTGAACGCTCTCGTCGCAGTGCGCGACGAGGAGCGGGACTACCGCAGCCGCGTCGAGGACGTCTACGACGACGTGGTCGTGCTCGCGCGGCCGATGGACCTGCCGCTCGGGCACCGGTTCAGCGTCGGCGCCTCGTTGATGATCACCTGGACGGGCGAGCGGGGCGTCTTCGTCCTTCCCGCGACCCTGACCCACCAGCAGACCGAGGGCGTGGTCAACCTCTGGGTGGTGCAGGCCCGGGGGCAAGGCTGGGTCGAACAACGTCGGGCTTACGTTCGAGCCGAGGTCGCGGGGCCGGTCGACCTGACCGTCGGGCCCGAGACCCCGAGCGAGATCCTGACCGAGAC
This sequence comes from Frankiales bacterium, assembly GCA_025963265.1. Lineage (GTDB taxonomy): Bacteria > Actinomycetota > Actinomycetes > Mycobacteriales > Jatrophihabitantaceae > Jatrophihabitans_A. The sequence continues at coordinate 4,557 of JAOPUY010000228.1, forward strand.
CCCGAGTGAAGCCCCGACCGAGACGCTCGACGTGGTGCGGGGCCAGCTGGTCGACCTCAGCGAGGCGGCCTTGCGCTGTGTCGTGCCGCTGGACTCGAGCGTCGGCACGACCGAGCTGGACGCGAAGCTGAGCGCCCACTTCACGCTGGACGGCTCGGATTTCACCCTGCCCGGACGGCTGCAGCGGGCCGAGCCGAACGCCTTGCGGCCTGAGTTGCGCGAGGTGGTCGTGCTGTTCGACCAACCGGTGCGGCAGGCCGACGAGCTTCGGCGCCTGGTGTACGCGCTGCAGCTCAAGGAGCGGTTGACCCGCTAGTCGATGCAGCCGGCGTCGGCCGCCGTGGTGACCGCGGGGCCGGACGAGCTGGCCGTCGGAGCCGGGGCGGTGCTCGACGTGCTGGGCTTGACCACCGTGGGCATCAGGGACTTGACCTGCACGCCGTTGTTACCCAGGGCCAGCGTCACCGAGGTGACCGCCGAGGTGCGCAGCATGACGGCCTGCGGCACCTCGGCTTGCACCGCCTTGGCCTGGCTTTCCATGCCCGAGGGGTACTCGATCGTGGTCTTGGCCAGCACTGCGCTGGTGGCCGGCGGCACGACCGTCTTGAACCCGGCCGTGGCCAGCGCGGCGGCGTTGGTCGTCTCCAGGCCGTCGGCGTCCGCGTCGTTGACGACCGAGACGGTGACTGAGCTCGGCGCGGCGGCCTTGGCGGCCTTCAAGGCGTCGGCCGCGCTGGTGCCGATCAAGTTCTGCACGAAGTCCGGAATGGCGGCGGTGTTGACGACGACCACGCTGCCGACGGCGCCCTCATCGGCGAAGCCGTTGGTGGGAATCGTGGTGAATGAGACGTTTCCGGCGGTCAGGTTCTGCATCTGCTGGGCCAGCTTGAGGGGATTCAGCGAGGAGTCCATCGTCAAGGACTGCGTCACGGCGTTCAGCAGGTTCTGCAGCTTGAACGGGTTGAGCAGGGTGCCGGCCGAGGCCATCTTGCGGAAGACGGCCGACAGGAAGTACTGCTGGCGCTTGATCCGGTCGAGGTCGCCCAAACCGTCGGGGAACCCATACCGCTGACGGACGAAGGCCAGCGCCTGCTGGCCCTCGATGGTGCTCACGCCCTTGGGCAGATCGATGCCGGAGTTGGGCTCCTTCATCGCGTTGTTGAGGCAGATCGTGACGCCACCGATCGCGTTGGAGATGCGGTAGAAGCCGAGCAGGTCGACCTGGACGAAGTGGTCGATGCTGAGCCCGGTCATGTTCTCGATCGTCTTGACCAGCAACTGGGCGCCGCCGGCCTTGTTGCCGTTGTCGTCCTGCACGCCGAAGGGGTAGGCCGCGTTGAGCTTGTTCATGCCGTGGCCCGGGATGGCGACGTAGGAGTCGCGGGGAAAGGAGATGATGGTGGCCTTGGACCCATTGGCCGGAATGTGCATCAGCATCATGGTGTCGGTGTTGTAGCTGCCGCCGTCCTTGGTCGTGCTGAGTTCTTTCAGCTCGGCGGCGGTGGCGGAGTCGCGGTCGTCGTTGCCGACGATGAGGATGTTCTGGTCCTTGCCGTCGATGTTGTTCTTCTTGGCCGTCGAGGTGTCGCCGGCGGAGATGTTGACCCGCTTGATGTTGCTGGAGAAGTTGCGGTAGGTCGCCCAGGCGAAGCCACTTCCGATCAGCACGGCCAGCGAGAGCACCGCGGCGGTGATCTGCAGTCCCAGGCCGACGCCGGCCACGCCGCCGCGGCCCGATCGAACCCGTCCGCCGCCGCTGCCGCCGGCCCGCCGGCGGCC
>JAOPUY010000267.1 GCA_025963265.1 Frankiales bacterium
ACCCGCGGAACCACGATCAGGGCACGAGTGAAGGCCCGCCAGAACGCCTCTTCACTGGCGCCAAGCGGCACCGGGGCTTGCCTGATCGCGGTCATCTGATCATGTTACTGACCGGCTCTGTCGGCACCGTGTGGGCATTCACAGTCGCCGGCCGCCTCGCCGCGGGCTCATGCGGCCAACGCGGCGTAACGCCCGTCGACCGCGACCAGGCTGGCATGCGTGCCGGCCTCCACGATGCGTCCGTGGTCGAGCACCACGATTTGATCGGCGTCGCGGACAGTGGACAGGCGGTGGGCGATCGTGATCGTCGTCCGGCCCTCGGCCAACGCGTCGAAGGCCTGTTGCACCGCGCGCTCGGTCTCGTTGTCCAAGGCGCTGGTCGCCTCGTCGAGCACGAGCACTCGGGGGTTGCGCAGCAGGGTGCGGGCGATGGCGATCCGCTGCTTCTCGCCGCCGGAGAACCGGTGGCCCCGCGACCCGACCATCGTGTCGTAGCCCTCGGGCAGGCTGGCGATCAGCTCGTGGATCTGCGCGGCCCGCGCGGCCTGCTCGATCTCGGCGTCCGTCGCGGACGGCTTGGCGTAACGCAGGTTCTCCCGGACGGTCGTGTGCAGCAGGTACGTCTCCTGACTCACGACCCCGACGATCTCCGATAGCTCGGCCAGGCGCAGATCGCGCAGGTTCACCCCGTCGATCAGGACCTCGCCGACGGTCGGGTCATACAGCCGCGAGACGAGGGCGGCGATGGTGCTCTTGCCCGAGCCGGTCTCGCCGACCAGGGCGAGGGTGGTGCCGGCCGGGACGTCGAGGTCGATGTGGGCCACGGCGGGCGAGCCGCCGGGCGCGTAGGCGAACGTGACGTTGTGAAGCTGGACGTGCCCGCGGACGGCGGCCGGGGGCAGGCTCACCGGGCGCACCGGGTCGTCGATCTCGACGGGCAGGTCGAGGTACTCAAAGATCCGGGCGAACAGGGCCAGCGAGCTGGTGAGCGAGACGCCGACGTTGAGCAGGCCCATCAGCGGCCGGAACAAGCCCGACTGCAAGGCGGTGAAGGCGACCAGCGTCCCGATGGTCATGTGGCCTCGGGTGACCGGCAGGCCAGCGCTCAGGTAGATCACGGCTGGGATCGCGGCGAAGATGACGCTCATCGTGGCCATCCGCCAGCGGCCGGCCAATTCGGAGCGGAGCTCGAGGTCGATCAGGCGCAGCGAGGACTCGGTGAAGCGGCGGATCAGGGCCGCGCCGGTGCCCATCGACTTGCTGAGCTGGACGCCGCTGATGGACAAGCCCTCTTCGATCGTCACGTTGAGGTCGGCCAGCTCGCGTTGACGCTGCGCGGTGATCTCGCGGCGCATGCTGGCCACCTTGCGGGTCAGCAGGATGGCCGGCGGCATGACGACGAGCGAGATCAGCGACAGCCGCCAGGACAGCGCTGCCATCGCCGCCGCGGTCGCCACGGCCGTCGTCAGGTTCGAGGCGATCGAGGTCGCCGTGGAGGTGACCACGGCTTCCATGCCGCCGATGTCGTTGGTGATGCGCGACTGGACCTCACCGGTCCGGGTGCGCGTGAAGAAGGCGATGCTCTGCCGCTGCAAGTGGGTGAAGACGTCGGTGCGCAGCCGGTGCATGACCTGTTGCCCGATCTTGGTGCTGATCCAGGTCTGGATGACGCCGAGGGCCGCGGTGATGGCGGCGACGACGAGCATGCCGAGGACTAGCCAGACCAGCAGCCGGACGTCCTGGCGGGGCAAGGCCTTGTCGATGACTGCCCGCAGCAGGAAGGGCGAGGCCATCGACACGATCGAGGACGCGACGATGATGCCGACGACGACGGCCAGCGGCCAGCGGTAGGCGGTGAACAGGCGGCCGATGCGGCCCAACGAGACCTCGCGGGCTTGCTGCCGCTCGGCGGCGCTGACGGTGCGCCGGCCGCCGCCGCGGGGGCCGCGGGTGGCGGGCGGGCCAGCCGGGTTGCTGTCGGTTCGGGGAAGGTTGGTGGCTTGCGTGGTATCTGTTGCGTGCGTGGTTTCTATTGTGGCTCCCAAGGGGAATCACCCCGTTTCTGGTGGGTGCAGCGCTCAGGTGGGCTGCCAGGTATGCTGAGGTAACCTCATCATGAGGCTACAACAGCAGTCGCTGTTAACCTATTCCGGTGGACGCCGAGCGCGAGGACAGCCTCGAGGAGTCGTTCTGGAACGTGGCCGGCCGGCTGCGCCGCCTGTCCCGTCAGACGCTGGCCCCGTGGAACATCTCGCCGTCCCACTCGCGCGCGGTCGGCGTCTTGCTGAGGCACGGCGAGATGCGGCTCAACGAGCTATCCGAGCACCTGCGCATCGCCGCTCGCTCGACGACCGAGGTGGTGGACGCGCTGCAGGAGCACGGCCTCGTCGCGCGGCGGCCCGACCCCGCAGACCGGCGGGCGACGCTGGTCGCCCTGACCGAGCACGGCCGGCAGGTCGCGACGGCCATCCGAACCGCCCGATCAGAGCAGGGGCGGCAGTTCTTCGAGGTGCTGAGCGCGGCCGACCGGGCCGAGCTCGCGCGCATCCTGCAGCGCCTGGGGGCCTGACCAACGATTGCTGCTGATCGAGCGTGGTCAGCGTAGACTCGGCCTCACCGAGGACTTCTCATCGCTGGCATCCTGCCGGCCTCGCCCACGGCGAACTGCATCCGGTCATGGCTTACTCAGGTCCGGACGGGCGAACGGAAAGGCACTCCTCATGACTCAATCCTTGTCAGACGTAGTCCTCAAGGCCCTGCGTGACTCCTCCCCCGACCGCGGCCCGCTCAGCTTGGCCGATCTGGCCCGACGCTTCGGCGTCAGCCCGGCCCTGATCACCTCCTGCGCCAAGCAGTTGGTGGCCGAAGGACTGGTCGAGCCGACGATGGCCATGCACCGCGGCGTGCTCGCCATTCAGTCCCTCGCTCCGGTCCGGACCGCCGAGCCGGTCTAAGCCGCGCGTTGGTCGTTGCTCAACGGTCGTCGCTCGTTGGCCGTTGTTGGCCGTTGGCCGCACGCCGGTAGCTTTGCCTGATGCGGATCGCGACTTGGAACGTCAACTCGGTCAAAGCGCGGTTGCCGCGGCTGTTGGACTGGATCGCCGACCGGCAGCCGGACGTGCTGCTGATGCAGGAGACCAAGGCGACGATTGACAGCTGGCCCACGGCGGCGCTGAGCGAGCTGGGTTACGACTCAGCGCACCACGGCGGCGGTCGGTGGAACGGCGTCGCCATCATCTCGCGGGTCGGACTGTCCGATGTCACCCGCGACCTGGCCAGCCAGCCGTCCTTCGACGGGGTCATCGAGCCCCGCGCGATCGGCGCCACCTGCGGCGGCGTCCGGCTCTGGTCGCTGTACGTCCCCAACGGCCGATCCGTCGGCCACGCTCATTTCGAGTACAAGCTCCAATTCCTGCAGGCCCTCGCCGAGCAGACGGCGGCCGAGCGGCGCGCCCTCGGCCTGGACTACCCGTACGGGCTGCTCGGCGACTTCAACGTCGCGCCGAGGGACGAGGACGTCTGGGATATCACCGCCTTCGACGGGCTGACCCACGTCACCCCGCAGGAGCGGACGGCGGTGGCCGCGCTCGGCGCGGGCGGACTGGTGGATCTCGCGCCGCGGGCCTCGGCCGACCCGACGGACACCCGCCCGGCCTACACCTTCTGGGAGATGCGGATGCTGGGGTTTCAGAAGGGTCGGGGCATGCGGATCGATCTCGCCCTGGTCAGCGAGTCCTTGGCCGATCGGACGTCGGCGACTTGGGTCGACCGGGACGCGCGCCGGGGCGAGGGTCCGTCCGACCACGCGCCGCTCGTCGTCGACTTCGACTGATCGGTCCCCGCATCGGTCACTGATCGATCGCAGAGATCCTGCTCGCAACCGCGTTCGTTAGCCGGCCGCACTGCGCACACTGGAAGCCATCGACGATGACGAGGGGCGTGAGCTGAGATGACGGGCTACCCAGGATTGATCGTGCCGGTCGACCACATCGAGCCGGTGCCCCGCCGGATCCGCGCCCTGTTGAACGGCCAGGTGGTCCTGGACACGACGGCGGCGCGGTACGTCTGGGAGTGGCAGAACTACCCGCAGTACTACATCCCGCTGGCTGATCTCGATCCCCGCTATCTGGTCGACGAGGAGCACACCCAACGGCTGCGCCGGGGCACCGCTCGGACGTTCGGCTTACGCGCCGGGTCGGAGTCACGGCCCGGATCGGTGCGGGTCTTCGGTGACGACGCCCTCCCCGGGTTGTCCGGGTTGGCCCGGCTGGACTGGGCGGCGCTCGACGGGTGGTTCGAGGAGGACGAGCAGGTCTTCGTCCACCCCCGTGACCCCTACAGCCGAGTCGACGCCATCCGCTCCACGCGGCGCGTCCGAATAGAGCTGGACGGCGTCGTGCTGGCCGAGTCGGCCTCGCCGGTGCTGGTGTTCGAGACCGGCCTGCCGACCCGCTATTACCTGAACCGGACGGAGCTCAACTACGAGTACCTGACCCCGAGCGACACTCAGAGCGAGTGTCCGTACAAGGGCGTGACGAGCGCGTACTGGTCGGTGCAGACGCCGGTTGGCCACTACGCCGACCTGGCTTGGGCCTACGACTTCCCCACTCGGCAGCTGCTGCCGATCGCCGGATTGGTCGCCTTCTACAACGAGAAGCTCGACATCTTCGTAGATGGTGAGCTCGAGGCCCGTCCCCAGACGCACTTTTCCTGAACCACGGCCCCCTAGTCGACCCTTCCCGCGATTTCGTCCACCTGGACGATTCCGCGCACGCCAACCCGACGCGCCGCGGCGATCTCGTCCACCTGGACGATTCCGCGCACGCCAACCCGACGCGCGGCGGCGATTTCGTCCACCTGGACGATTTTGCGAGCTCCTACTGCGACAAGGCACCCTCGACGGTCGAGCGGACCGTGTGCATCGCGACGGTGCCACTCGTGTCGCTGTCGCCGATCTGGGCGTTCACGTCGCCGCGACCGCCGATGACGACGTTGCCGTCGTCCTCGGTCGCCACGTTGTGGTCGCCCCGCACGTTCAGCGAGATGTCGTCGAAGCCGTCGCCCCCGATGGACAACGACCCACCGGAGCCTCCGCCCGACCTCGACCCGCTCGGTGCGACGGCGCTCGGTGCGACGGCGCTCGACGCCGGATCGGGCGCCGGGTTCGCGGCAACGGAATCCTCGCCGTCGTCGCTGCCCGCACTGCCTCCGCCGCTGTCGTCGCTGTCGGTGTCGTCGCCGCCGCGGCTCGGCCCGGATCGGACGGTCGAATCGACCGTGTCCACCGCGTTTAGTCCGCTGGAGTCGGTGTCGCCGGTGTTCCCGTTGATGGCGCCGTCGCGATTGACGAACAAATTGGAGTCGTCGTAAGTCGCAGCGTTGTCGTTGCCCGCGACGTTGACGGAGTGGTCCTCGTAGCCGTTGATGTCGATGTCTTTCGCACCGGCGGGAGGCGCCGCCACCGCTCCGGTCACCGCCGTCTTGATCGAACCGGTCATCGACGGGGACTCGGTCGCACCGGCGCTCGGGTGGGCCAACCCCCGCGTCAAACTCGTCGAGGCGCCGGTGGTCAAGGTGGAGCCAGTGCTGTCGATCGCGACCAGGCCGCCTCGCGAGGTGT
>JAOPUY010000270.1 GCA_025963265.1 Frankiales bacterium
GCCGCAGCGCCCGATCTCCGGTCTCATGGCCGTAGGTGTCGTTGAGCAGCTTGAAGTGATCGAGATCAGCCATCGCCACTGCGACCAGGCTCGTCTGGCGCCGTAACCCAGAGGCGCGCTTATCGAAGGAGCGCCGGTTCAGCAGTCCGGTCAGGCTGTCCGTCGCGGCCTGGAGCTGGGTCTCGGCCATCACCCGGAGCAGGCCGATTCGCGCGCCGGCCAGTTTGGCCAGCGTCTCCAGGTCCTGCACCGTCGTCTCGGCCAGCGCGACGCTCTGGTGGCCGGTGGCGTGGATGACCCCCACGGTGCGACCCATGATCGAGACCGGGACGCAGAGCGCCGACAACGGGCCTTCGGCGCGGCCGCGGAGCTTCGGGCAGGCGTCCAATTCCTCGCTGTTTGCAAATCGTTGCACCTGGGCCCGCCGGGCTGCCGGGCAATGGTCGGGCGAGTCGACCCCGCACCCGGGCGAGATCCCGTTCGGCGACGCCGTGGCCATCCGCAGCAGATGGGCGTGGCTGTTGTCGGCCAGCAGCAGCTCGACCGGCGCGTCCGGCAGCGTCGACAGGAACGACCGCTCGATGACGTCAATGACTTCGGGCTCGCCCTCGGCCATGTCCAACGCGTTGGCCAGCCGGCTCTCGAACCGCTGCCCACGCGCCTGGACCTCCCGCTCGGCGGCCTCGCGGTCGGCGGTCTCCATGGCGTCGGTCAAGTCTCGGGCCAGCGAGGCGACGACGGCGTCGCTCTTCTCCTGCTCCCGCAAGCTTCGTCGGGACAAGGCCAGCACCATCGGCGCCATCAAGACCACCAGCCAGCCGACGGTGACCGGGTAGCGCTCGACGCCGGAGGTGGTCAGAGCGGTCAGATACACCGCGGGAAACCCGAAGGCGGCGACCAGGGCGATGCCCGCCACTCCGCTGTAGGCGACAACTCGTCGTGAGCGCTTGCGCGCCACGCCCCAGTCGTCCTCGGTAACCATCACGACGTCCCTACTCCGTTGGCAGCGAAGCCGGTTGACCGGTCGCCGGTGCGGCTCCCGCGCTCGCCGAGCGGCCGCCGGATTACCTCAGCCGTCGGCTCGCCGCTCCGATCGAGAGCCCATTCACTCGACCTATCGACCTGCGAGTCGCCGAGTTGAGCCCGGCTCGCCGAGTCACAGCCGCCAGCGGGTCGCGCCGCCCGGCTCGACGGTGGCGATCGCGGTGGCCGCCCGCGGGTCCACCCGGTAGACGTGCCAGGGCGGCGGACCGGCCGAGGGAGCGCTGAACTCGGCTGTGAGCGCCTGGCCCGTGTCATCGACGCGGACCGGCCAGCCCGCGTCGGCCCAGCTCGCCGCCCGGGCCGCGACCGTCGCGGGGTCGGTGATCAGCCGGCTTTCACCTTCTAGCACAAGGTCGAAGTCGTCGGTCGCCACGCTCAGCACGCAGCGGGAATCGCGGGCCAAGTTCTTGGCCTTGCGGGTCTGATCGCCGGTTTGGAACCAGAAGCTGCCCTGCACCCACAGGGCGCCAACGGCAGTGACGTGCGGACTGCCGTCGGGATTGATCGTCGTGAGCCAGCAGGTGTGGCGGTTGGGGCCGCCGGTCCCCGGCGCCTGAGAAAGGCCCGCGTCGAGCCCAGCCTGGATAGCCGCCCACTCCAGTGGCGGCAGGTCGTACAAATCAGCGAGATTGATTGTGTCCATACCCCATTAGACGCGGCCCGAAGCCAGAATTCATCGGTGCGTCGCCGCGGCCGGGTCAAGCCGGCGAAGTCAACCCCGCGTGGCGTTCGCCGGCCGACGATGGCCTTCGTCCCTGCCGCGGAGCAGACTTCGGGGTGGCCGACCCTCCATCGAGCTCAGTGAAAGCACGGAATACCGAGGAATCGCGCATGAGCACTGACCAGCCCACCCGACCCCGCAACGGCGCCCGCCACGGCGACGTCTCCTACCTCACTCTCGGCCTGCCGGATCTGGCCCGCGGCCGCGCGTTTTACGGCGCGGTGCTCGGGTGGCGATTCAGCCCCGGCCGCAGCGAGCATGGCGCGCAGGTCGACGACGTCGTCCCGATGATCGGCCTGTGGGACGGCGAGCCAGCGACCGGCGGCCGGGCCCACGGCGCCGTCCTGGGCTTCCGAGTCGACGACCTCGACGCGGCCGTGGCCGCCGTTCGCGCCCACGGCGGCACCGTCAACGACCCGCGCCAGGAGCCCTACGGGCGCGCCGCCGAAGGCCAGGACGACCAGGGCATCCCGTTCTACCTGCACGAGATGCCCCCGAGTCCGCACGACGGCGCTGCGACCCCCGCGGAAGCGACCGCGGCGCCGGACGCCCAGTTCCACAACGGGGAGGTCGAGGGCGACGTGTCCTACCTGACGATGGTCGCCCCTGATCTGGCGGCGGCGCACGCCTTCTACGGCAGCGTGCTCGGTTGGACGTTCAACATCGGCCGGGCCGGCGGCGCGCAGGTCACCGGCGTCGCCCCGCAGATCGGCCTGACCACGCAACCCGAAGCCGGTCCACCGGTCCCCGGCGTCATCGCCTGCTACCGGGTCGAGGACATCGCCGGCGCCACGAACCGAGTCCGGGCCGCGGGCGGGCAGGCACGCG
>JAOPUY010000277.1 GCA_025963265.1 Frankiales bacterium
GGCGACCAGTCCGAGGCGCTGCCCTCGGCTAGCAGGGCGCAGATGCCGGCGATGCCCAGCAGGATAAGGCGAAACGTGATCACCCGCTCGCCCGCTGGGCGCTGGGCGGCGACCTCGTCGGCCACGAACTGGCGGGCGGCCCAGACGGTGACCAGCGCGAACAGGCCGCCCAGGATGCCCTGTTGGACGGCCAGATTGAGGTTCGCGCCGGCTCCGAGGCTGCCGATCAGGGTGCCGATCACCGTGCCCACGCTCCAGAACGCGTGGAAGCTGCTGATAATCGGCCGGCCGTAGCGGCCCTGCAGTTGCAGGGCCTGCGCGTTCATCGCCACGTCCAGGCCGCCGGTGCCGAATCCCCAGACGGTCAAAGCCAGAAACAGCGTCGGCAGGTTGACCGCCAGGCCGGGCAGCACGATTGCGCCGTAGCTGATCAAGGCCATCGTGGTCGTCACTCGGCCGCTGCCCCAGCGGATGGTGGCCCGTCCGACCAGGGTCATCGAGATCAGCGCGCCGAAGCCGGGGCCGAGCAAGGCGAACCCGAGGGCGGCGTCGGAGAGCCCCAGATCGGCCTTGACCGACGGGATGTGCGGCACCCAGGCGCCGAAGAGCAAGCCGTTGAAGGCGAACATCAGCGCGGTGGCCAGCCGGGCCGGGCGGAGTCGGTTCAGCGTGGTCGCCTGCACGCTCACGCTCAGCTCCCTGCCGTCCGTCGGACCCGTCCTGCCTCTACGATCGCAGATACGGCACCCATCGCGGCCCAGCGCGGCCAGTCAGGAAATGATAATGAGCACGACCTCTGAGGACACCTACTCCCTGGACCGCAAGTACGTCTTTCACTCCTGGAGCGCGCAGGCGGCGCTGAAGCCGATGGTGATCACCTCCGCCGAGGGCTCCTACGTCGTGGACGGCGACGGCAACCGGCTGCTGGACCTCAGCTCGCAACTGGTCAACACCAACATCGGCCACCAGCACCCGAAGGTGGTCGCCGCGATCAAGGAGCAGGCCGACCTGCTGTGCACGGTGGCCCCGCAGCACGCCAACGCCGCTCGGGGCCGGGCGGCCGAGCTGATCATCGAGCGCGCGCCGGCCAACATGGAGCGGGTCTTCTTCACCAACGGCGGCGCCGAGGCGGTCGAGTACGCGATCCGGATGGCCAAACTGCACACCGGACGCAACAAGGTGCTCTCGACCTACCGCAGCTACCACGGCGGGACCAACGCCACGGTCAACGTCACCGGCGACCCGCGGCGCTGGGCCAACGACCTGGGCACGACCGGGAACGTCCATTTCTTCGGACCATTCCTCTACCGCTCGGTGTTTCACGCGCAGACCGAGGAAGAGGAGTGCGAGCGCGCGCTGCAGCACCTGGAGCAGGTCATCGCCCTCGAAGGGCCGGCCGGAATCGCCGCGATCGTGCTGGAGACAATCCCTGGCACGGCGGGCATCATGCCGCCCCCGCCGGGGTATCTGGCCGGTGTGCGCGAGCTGTGCGACCGGTACGGCATCATCTACATCGCCGATGAGGTGATGGCCGGCTTCGGCCGCACCGGCGCCTGGTTCGCCTTCGACCACTACGGCGTGACGCCCGATCTGATCACCTTCGCCAAGGGCGTCAACTCGGGCTACGTCCCGCTCGGCGGTGTCATCATCTCGGCCTCGATTGCCGCCACCTTCGCCGAACGGGTGTTTCCGGGCGGCCTGACCTACTCCGGGCACCCGCTGGCCTGCGCGGCCGCGGTGGCCACGCTGACCGCGATGGCGGAGGAGGGCATCGTCGAGAACGCGGCCCTGATCGGCGAGACGGTGCTGGGGCCGGGGCTGCGCGAGCTGGCTGAGCGGCATCCGATGATCGGCGAGGTCCGCGGCCTGGGCGTGTTCTGGGCGCTGGACCTGGTGACCGACCGGGCGACCAAGGAGCCGCTGGCGCCTTACGGCGGGACCTCGCCGGCGATGACCGAGCTGGTGGGCGCCTTGAAGGCCAACGGGGTGCTGCCGTTCACCAACTACCACCGGCTGCACATCGTGCCGCCCTGCATCATCACCGCCGACGAGGCGCGCGAGGGACTAGCCGCGGTCGACAAGGCGCTGACCGCGGTCTCCCACCACTACGTCGGCTAACCCCCCGCAGCTTGCGGGCGGGGACGGGGGCGTCAGGCTTGGCGGCGGTGGGTGGCGCTGTCGCTGTCGGCTAGGGCGGTTACCAAGGCGTCGCGGGCTCGGGCGACCCGGGAGCGGATGGTGCCGACCGGGCAGCCCATCACGTCGGCCGCCTCCGGGTAGGTCAGCCCCAGCATCTGGGTCAGCACGAAAGCCTCCCGGAACGAGGCGTCGATCGAGTCCAGCAGCAGCCGCAGGCTGACCGTATCGGCCGGGTCGGTCGCGCGCTCGGCGGGCTCCACGTCGCGCTGCGGGCTGACCGGCTTGCGGGTCCGGATCGCGTCGGCGCACACTCGCCGGCCGATGGACAGCAGCCAGGTGCGGGCCGAGGACCGGCCGGCGAAGCGGTGTAGCGAGGCGAAGGCGCGGGCGAAGGTCTCCTGGGCCAGGTCCTCGGCCTCGGCCGGGCGCCCGAGGTTGGCGCACAGTCGCCAGACGTCGTTCTGGGTGGCGCGGACGAACTCAGCCGCGGCCGTCGCGTCACCGGCGCGAGCGCGCAGGGCGGCGAGGGTGACCGCGTCGAAGTCCGGCGTGTCCA
>JAOPUY010000280.1 GCA_025963265.1 Frankiales bacterium
ACTCAGTGGCTGACAAGCTCGCGGTCGCGCGGCTGCTCGACTCCCTGGGCGTCGGCTTCATCGAGGGCGGTTGGCCCGGCGCCGTGCCCAAGGACACCGAGTTCTTCGCCCGCGCCGCCGCCGGCGAGCTGGAACTGCGGCACGCCACGTTGGTCGCGTTCGGCTCGACCCGCAAAGCCGGCGTCGCGGTGCAGGAGGATCGCCAGGTCAAGGCTTTGCTGGACAGCGGCGCCTCGGTGATCACGCTGGTCGCCAAGTCCGACGTCTGGCACGTCGAGCGCGCGCTGCGCACCACGCCGCAGGAGAACCTCGCCATGGTGAGCAGCACGGTGTCCTATCTGGTCGAGCAGGGCCGGCGGGTGTTCGTGGACTGCGAGCACTTCTTCGACGGCTACGCCCACGACCGGGACTACGGCGTGCGGGTGTTGGACGCCGCTCAAGCGGCCGGCGCCTCGGTCGGCGTCATGTGCGACACCAACGGGGGCATGCTCCCGATGGGCTTGGGCCGCATCGTCGAGCAAGTCCGCCAGCGCACTGAGATCCGGCTCGGCATCCACACCCAGGACGACACCGGCTGCGCGGTCGCGAACACCCTGGCCGCGGTGGAGGCCGGCGTGACGCACGTCCAGGGCACCGCGAACGGCTACGGCGAGCGGGCGGGCAACGCCAATCTGTTCTCGGTGCTCGGCGGCCTGGTCTTCAAGATGGGCCTCGACGTGCTGCCGGAGGGGACGATCGCCGAGAGCCAGCGCGTGGCCCACGCGATCGCCGAGATCGCCAACCTCGCGCCCGACAGCCACGCGCCCTACGTCGGCAGTTCCTCCTTCGCCCACAAGGCCGGGCTGCACGCCTCGGCGATCAAGATGGGCCCCGAGCTGTACAACCACATGGATCCGAGCCTGGTCGGCAACACCCAGAAGATCCTGATCACCGAGATGGCCGGCCGCGCGTCGGTCGAGCTGAAGTCGGCCGAGCTGGGCCTGGACATCAGCGACCGCCCGGAGGTGATCGCCAGCATCGTGGAGCAGGTCAAGTCGCGTGAGGCCGAGGGCTGGTCCTACGAGGCCGCGGACGCTTCCTTCGAGCTGCTGGTGCGCGACGAGCTCGCCGGCGCCGAGCGCGAGCTGCCGTTCACGCTGGAGTCCTACCGGGCCATCGTGGACCGGCGCGAGGACGGCGTGATGGTCACCGAGGCCACGGTCAAGGTGCACGCCGGCGGCCGTCGGGTCATCTCGACGGCCGAGGGCAACGGGCCGGTGAACGCGTTGGACCGGGCCCTGCGCCACGCCCTGGAAGAGGCCTTCCCGCGACTGGCCGAGCTTGAGCTGACCGACTACAAGGTGCGGATCCTGCCCGGCAAGTACGGCACCGACGCCACCACGCGGGTGCTGCTGGAGACCTCGGACAAGACCAACGAGTGGACGACCGTGGGCGTGCACACCAACATCATCGAGGCGTCCTGGCTGGCCCTGGCCGACGCCGCTCGTTACGGACTCCTCGAGCACTGACCCGGTCTTCGCCGTCGGGCATCGGTCCTCGGCGGCGCTGGTCAGCTGCGGGGGAGGGACTTCACGGCGCAGTCATCGACGCCGCAGGACTCGCACGCCTCGCCGCAGCCCGATCCGGCGACCGCGAGGATCGCCTCGTCTAGTTCGGCCTCGGCCTGAGCCGCGGCGTCGGCGGCGACCTCCAAGGCGACGGAGCGCCGCAGGCCAGCGCTGACGCCCAGCCCGAGCAGGGCGAGCACGAGCAGCAACACCCCGACGAGTCGCCAGGCCAGGCCGTGCGAGGCCAGCACCGCAGCCAGACCGAGCGCGGCCAACGTGGCCGTCGGAGCCAACAGCAGACTGGCCATTCGGCGTCGTTGGCCGGCCGGGACGGCACGCAGGTCGCTCACCGCCTCAGTATCCGCCAACCGGTCCCCGTTTCCGAACCGGGCTGGTCCAGACCGGTAACGTGACCCACGTGCGCATCGCGAGGTTTGTTTATGAGGGTGTCATCGCTTGGGGAGTGGTCGAGGGGGCGGCGGGGGCCGAGCTCGACGCGCTGACCGTCGCGGCGATCAAGGACCACCCGATGGGGCCGATCGAGTTCACCGGCGACCGGTTCGCCCTCGGCGACGTCCGGCTGCTGGCTCCGATCCTGCCGAGCAAGGTGATCGCGATCGGCCGCAACTACGCCGCGCACGCCGCCGAGCTGGGCAACGACGTCCCCGAACGCCCGTTGATCTTCCTCAAGCCCTCGACCTCGGTGATCGGCTCGAACGACTTGATCCGGCTGCCGGCCGACTCCAACCAAGTCGAACACGAGGCCGAGCTGGCCCTGGTGATCGGCAAGGTGGCCAAGGACCTGCCGCGCGAGCGGGCGCTCGAGGCCGTCTTCGGCTACACCTGCGCCAACGACGTCACGGCCCGGGACCAGCAACGTCAAGACGGGCAGTTCACGCGAGCCAAGGGTTACGACTCGTTCTGCCCGATCGGGCCGTGGATCGAGACCGTCCTGGATCCGGCGGCGTTGCGAGTTCGGGCTTTCGTCAACGGCCAGCTGCGCCAGGACGGCAACACCCGCGACATGATCTTCGACATCCCGACGATCGTGTCCTTCATGTCGCACATCATGACGCTGGTCCCCGGCGATGTGATCCTCACCGGGACGCCCGAGGGCGTCGGGCCGATCGTCAACGGCGACATCGTCACGATCGCCGTCGAGGGCATCGGCGAGCTCGTCAACAAAGTCCAGTCCAAATAGGAGTGCCAGGCCCTGTGAGCACAGCTGCGAGCGCCACCGCTAGTACCGCTGACCCCAGCGCTGGCCCGACCAAGCCCGAGATCCGGGTGCGGTTCTGCCCGTCACCGACCGGCACGCCGCACGTCGGGTTGGTGCGGACCTGCTTGTTCAACTGGGCCTTCGCCCGCCACTACGGCGGGACGTTCGTCTTTCGCATCGAGGACACCGACGCGGCGCGCGACTCCCAGGAGTCCTACGACCAACTCCTGGACACCCTGCGCTGGTTCGGGATGACCTGGGACGAGGGACCGGAGATCGGCGGCCCGTACGAGCCCTATCGGCAGAGCGAGCGGAGCGAGATCTACCTATCGGTCGTGCGGCGGCTGACCGAGGCCGGCCACCTCTACGAGTCCTTCTCGACCAA
>JAOPUY010000016.1 GCA_025963265.1 Frankiales bacterium
GCAAGGGCAGGGCGTCCTCGCGAAGCGCCTGCACCGTCCGCTGCGACTCGAGCAGGCCCTCCTTGGCCAGGCTCCGCGCCCGGCTCGCCGCGTCGCGAGCCGGCGCCACCTGGCCGGCGTCGAGCAGCGCGTCGGCGAGCTCGAGCTGCATGTTGATGCCGGCCAGGGAATGGGCCAGCACGTCATGAACGTCGCGGGCGATCCGGCCGCGCTCGGCCAGCACCGCCTCGCGGGCCTCAGCCTGCGCCGCTCGCTCGGCGGCCGCGGCGGCCAGCGCGGCCGAGTCCGCGGCGGCCACGGCGGCGTCGAAGGCCTCCTGGCGGCTGCGACTCGACATCCCGAGCAGCACCGAGAGCCCGGAGGCCGCCCCGACCTGCCACGGAGTCAGCTCGTAACCGGGACCAAGGTGCAGCAGCAGCACGCCGCCGTTGAGCACGCTGCAGGCCACCGCGATCACGGTGGCCTGCTCCGTCGCCAGGCGGTAGCCCGCATGGCCGGCCACGAAGAAGGCGAACAGGTACGGGCTGCCGCCGGTGGCCAGGGCGACGAGCGCCGCCGAGGCCAGCGCCCCGGACCACAACAATCCCAGCCGAAGCCGGTCGGCCACCAATTCCGGGGGCACGTGGCGGCTGGCCAACAACAGGCTGTTCACGATCAGCAGCGCCATCGTGGCCAGGCCGGCGCCGCTCCAGCCGCGGGGCTGGACCGTCAAGGCGCCGACGAGGATGACGGCGGCGGTGGACACCAACTGGATCCATGAGGCGTCGTGCCTCGTCAACCCGATCAGCCTCAGTCGTGAAAGCCCACGGGCCGACGTGGGTCGGTCCGTGGGCTCGCCCGCATCCGGCACGGCATGAACATAACTCACAGCGGTTAGACCAGCTGACTGGTCGGGCGCGCGCTCTCCCGGCCGTTGGTGACCGGCGCCGACTGCTGCGCGCGCCAGCCGCGGTAGACGATCGTGCCGACTCGGGTGAGCACCTCCGTCAGGGCCATCAAGACGAATGCGCTCACCCAGGCCTGGCTGCTGGTGATGTCGTGGACCTGGCTGAAGTGGGCGATGTGCGTCTCGCCGCCGTGGTCACTCCACAGCTGGAACGTCATCCGCGACCCCATCCCGACGATCCACAGCGCCGCCGCGATCCAACCGGCCTGGGCCAGGCTGTGCCGGCCGTCGTAGCGGACCCGCGTCGTCAGGCCGCCAGCCACGCCGAGGACGGCGCCGACGCCGACCAGCGCTCCGATGAGCAGCAGGTCGTTGCCCGCGGCCGGGATGGAGTGCAGGTAACTGTGGGCGACGATGCTCACGATCCCGACCGGGAGCAGCACGAAGCGGGCGTCGATGCGGCCTTCGCGGAGCTGCCGGAAGACCACAAGGAGAAGGGCGATGTCGAGGAGCCAGTCAGAGGTTGTCATGACTCAAAGCCTCGTCCGACACCCGGATTTCCACCTGCACCCGCAGGTGGAGATCCGGGTGGAGAAACGCCGAGCTCTCGAAATGTCCTGCCGAGAGCGGCTACTTGCCGAAGAGCATCGCGCTGGTGGGGGCCATGCTGGCCCCGGCCACCACGAGCGCGACCTCGGCGTCGGGCACCTGGTTGTAGGAGGTTCCCCGAATCTGGCGCACCGCCTCGAAGACGTGCGTCATGCCGTGGGCGTAAACCTCGGCCAGGTTGCCGCCGTGGGTGTTGAGCGGCAATTGCCCCGGGCCGAGGCCGATCTTGCCGTCGCTGACGAACCCGCCGCCCTCGCCCTTCTTGCAGAACTGGAAGTCCTCGATGCCCATGATGACCATCGGCGTGAAGTGGTCGTAGATCTCGGCCACGTCGACGTCATTGGGACCGAGCCCGGCCTTGGCGTAGAGGTCCTCGGCCACGGTGCGGTGACCGCCGGTGACGTAGTCATCGTCGGGCGCGTACTGGCCGCCGACGTTCTCATCGCCGCCGCCCCAGCCGCCGAACATCGCGTCGCCCCACCGGGGCGGAGCGCCCATGGCCGCCGAGAGCAGCGAGACCGGCGGCTGTTTGAGGTCCTTGGCCCGCTCGGCCGAGGTGAGGATGACGCAGGTCCCGAACTCCGACTCCATGCAGAAGTCGAGCTTGTGCAGCGGGTCGCAGATGATCGGCGAGTTGTGGTGGTCCTCGAGCGTGATGGTGTCGCGAAAGCGCGCGTCCGGATTCTTCGACGCCATCAGCCGCGCGTTGATCGCGATCTGCGCGAAGTCATCGGTCGTCGTGCCGAAGCGGTACATGTGCCGGCGGGCAGCCAGCGCGAACGCCTGGCCCGGGGTCATCAGGCCGTAGGGCGGCCCTTCCGTCGTGCCCATCCGCCCGAAGCGCCCGTTATCGGGCATCGTCACGCCGCGCACGACCGCGACGTAATCGGCCTGACCGGTGGCCACGGCCATCGCGGCATACAGATAGGCGCCGCCCATCGCGCCGCCGCCGCCGCCCCAGCCCATACCGGTGAACCGCAGCCGCTTGGTGCCGAAGGCCGCGGCGAGCAGGCCGCCCTGGTTGACGTCGTTGGAGTACGACGTCCAGCCGTCGATGTCGCGCGGGTCGATGCCAGCGTCGTCACAAGCCTTCTGCACCGCCTCGATGACGAGGGAGAACGAGCCGCGCTCGACGAACTGGCCGCGCCGTCCGTACGCGGTGTGGCCGATGCCGACGACCGCCGCCTTGCCTTTGAGCCACTCGTCCTGAGTCATGCTGAGACCTTTCCGGCCGAGACGCGCTCGGCCTCGTTCAGAGCAAAAGCCGGTTCGAACACCGGGAGCGCGATCTCGTCATCCACTCGGTCGAAGGCGACCTTGACTGGCAGGTCGCACTCCAGCGTGTCCTTGTCCACGCCGAAGACGTTGGTCAGCAACCGGATGGTGCCGACTACCCCGTCGAGCTCGACGACGGAGATGTTGTAGACGCCGGCCTGAGCCAGCTCGGGCGAGAGCGGGCGGTCCACCCAGGTGTAGGAGAAGACCCGTCCGGTGCCTGGGACCTCGTCCCAATGCCAGTTTCGCGAATGGCACTGGTAGCAGATCTCGACTGGCACGTGCCGATGCGTTCCGCAGTCATCGCACCGCTGGATCACTAGTCTTCCTTGGCCCGCGGCCTTCCAGTAGCCCTCGTTGAGAGCCGTCAGGTGGGGGGCGCCGAAGCCGGGCATTCGTTCGCTCATGACATCCTCGAAGGTCGCAGTAGTCGCAGTAGGTCTCAGCAGTCGAGCCTCATCGGCACCGTTGTGCCGCGGCCGCAAGTGAAAGCGTCGTTTTCACAAGCTGGTTCGGAATTTAGTAGCCCAGCTGGCGTTCGGCAACCCCCTAGGGCGGATGAACCTGCTCAGCGACCTTCGGACGGCATCTATCCTTAGCCGTGACTCTCATCGATTGCCACCAATTGGCGCCCTCGGTCGGCGACCTCGCCGGCAACCAAGAACTCGCGCTCGCGGCAATCTCGCAGTCCGCGGCCGCCGGCGCGGATCTGATCGTGCTCCCCGAGTTGACCACCTCGGGTTACGTCTTCACCGACCCGGAGGAGGCGCGGGCCTCCTCGGTCACCGCCGCCGACCCCCGGCTGGCGGCTTGGGCCACGGCAGCTGGCGGCGCCGTGGTGATCGGGGGCTTCGCCGAACTCGGGGCCGACGGCCGGCTGTACAACAGCGCGGCGGTGCTGGATCGCACCGGTCTGCGGGCCGTGTATCGCAAGCTTCACCTGTGGGATCAGGAGAAACTCTTCTTCACGCCCGGGACCGAGGCGCCCCCGATAGTGACCACGGCCTTCGGCCGGATCGCGGTGGTGGTCTGTTACGACCTGGAATTCCCCGAGCTCACCAGGGCAATCTCCCTCGCCGGGGCCGATCTGATCGCCGCCCCGACCAACTGGCCGTTGGCGCAACGCCCCGAGGCCGAGCACGCCGGGGTCGTCGGCATCGCGATGGCCACCGCCCGGGTGAACCACGTCGCCATCGCCTGTTGCGACCGCACCGGCGTCGAACGCGGACAACCGTGGACCGAGGGCTCGTGCGTGATCGATCAGGACGGCTGGCTGGTCGCCACCCCGGACGAGCGCGGCCTCGTGCGAGCCGAACTCGATCTGACGCGGTCGCGGGACAAGACCATGACGTCGTTGGCCGACGCCTTCTCCGATCGTCGGCCGGACGTCTACTCGCGACTAGCGCAAGCCTATGGGCTGACCGGGTGAGTGGCCCTCAGCCGCGCGGTCGGCGGAGCACGCCGGTGCTGACGTACGTCGCCAGCAGGCGGCCGTTCGCATCGAGCACGGCTCCCCCGCCGTGCGCTCGTCCGCGGCCGGCGTAGCTCGGGGCCGCCCGCAGGATGAGCGGTCCGCTGAGGTCGGCCGGCTCGAGGAACGTCACCGTGGTCGTCAGCACGTTGGCCGGCATCCGCCCGTCCGCCGCGGCCGTCACATCGCCGTACTCCAGCAGGGCGTTCATCACCTCGGGCTCGGTGGCCAACGCCACCAGGGCGCGGGCCAGGCTGGCCTCGGCCACCGGCTCGTCGAGCTCCAGGGCGAGCGTCACCGTGTCCAGGCTTGAGCTCGGGTCCCGACGCGTGCGGCCCGGCCACAGCCCAGTCGCCCGCTGGGTCCACCCGCTGGAGTCGATCGCGATCTCCGGCGGC
>JAOPUY010000322.1 GCA_025963265.1 Frankiales bacterium
GGGAAACCGGCTGAAGGTGCCATGGCAGATGAGGCTGGTGACCATGTCAGCGATCTCGCGGTGTCCCAGCGCGACCCACTTGAACGGGCTGACCTCCTGGAAGTTGTTGGTCTTGGAGGGCTCCCACTTGGTCACGTAGTCACTCAGCGGCGGCTGGCTGCCGTGCAGCACCACTGGCATGTTCGCCTGCTCGACGTCATTCCAGAACGGGTCGAACTCGGGCAGCGCCGGCGAGCGCCAGCCGTGCAGGCCCTTGGCCGGCGCTGGCTTCATCAGCACGACCTTGGCGCCGTTCTCGATCACGTAGGCCAGTTCGCGGCGGGCGTCGTCGACCTCGGCGCAGGTGATCACCGGCGTCATGAACAACCGGTCCTGATGCACGTAGCCCCACTGGTCCAGAATCCACCGGTTCAGGGCATGGATGACCGCGACGACCAGCTCAGGATCCTCGGCGGCCGAGTGCTCGACCAGGTTGGCCAATGTCGGGTAGATCAAGGTGGCCTGCACGCCCTGCTCGTCCAGCGACTCGATTCGCGCGGTGGGCTCGCGGAACGCCGGCAACGCGTCCATGCCGCGACCGCTCATCTTCCGCATGCTCTTGCCCTCGGGATTGTTGCCCGAGTAGAAGGCCTCGTGCGCGCCCGGCGCAGCGACCCGGTCGAAGGTGGGGTTGGGGATGTACTCGGTGATCTTGCCGAGGATCGCGATCCTGGTGTGGCGGCCAACCTGGACGAACTGCACCGCGCTCTTGTACTCATCCGGCAGGTACCGGGTCAGCGCGTCCGCCGCCTCGTACATGTGTTGGTCGGCGTCGAAGATCGGGGCGTCCATGAACAGGGTCATCGCCAAGCTCCCTCGGGGCAGGCCCACATCAGCAGGGCGGGCGGAGTGTCGAGCATCACACTGTGGGCGAGACGCTAGGCCGAAGGCATGGCGGTGTCAACGGCTGACTAGCCGTGCTCCTTGCGCTGGAGCTGACGGGCCAACTCGCTCTTGTTCATGCGCGAATACCCCGTGACGCCAGCCTTCTTGGCTCGTTTCACCAGCTCGTCACGAGTGTTTGCCTCGACGTCCACGCCGCCGAACGTCTCGCCCTTGCCCTCGCGCTTCTGCTTGGCCGGCATCTTCGAGCGGGGGTCGGACGGGCCAGTCTCGTCCTTGAGCTCCCAGTGGTCGCCCTTCTTCTCGGCGATGTTCTTCACCGAGGCCCAGGCGGTGCGATGCGCGCGCTCCTCGTCGCCGTCGTACTGCTCCTCGGCGCTCTGCAGAGTCTCTTCATACGCGCGCTCGACCTTGCCGGGCGACTTCTTCAGGGTGCTGGGCACTTGCGCTTGTTCACGTGGCATAACTCATTCCTCCGATCATCGATGGTGCTCGGCTTCTTCGGCGCTGAGTGGTTGCGCGATGTCCTCGAGACTCCGCTGCTCGGCGTCGACAGACAGGAACACGGCGACGACACCGGCGAGCAGCATGACGATTGCTCCGATCAAGAAAGCCAAAGCCGTGTCGGCGAGGTGGCCCGTCGCGATCAGCTTGGCGAACAGCAGTGGACCCGTGATGCCGCCAGCCGCGGTCCCGAGCGCGTAGAAGAAGGCGATCGCCAACGCCCGCGTCTCCATCGGGAAGATCTCGCTGACCGTGAGGTAAGCCGAGCTGGCCCCGGCCGAGGCGAAGAACAGCACCACGGTCCAGCATGCGGTCATGGTGGTCGCCGACAGGTGGCCGCCGTCGAACAGCCACGCCGTGATCAGCAGCAGGACACCCGATGTCAGGTACGTGGAGGAGATCATCACGCGGCGGCCTAGGGTGTCGAACAACCGGCCCAGCAGCAACGGTCCGGCGAAGTTGCCGATCGCGACCACGGCGAAGTAGTAACCGGTCGAGCCCGTCCCGACCTTGAAGAAGGTCGTCAGGATCGAGGCGAAGCTGAAGGTGATGGCGTTGTAGAGGAAGGCCTGGCCGATGAACAGCGAGAAGCCGAGCACTGTGCGCTTGGGGTAACGGCTGAAGACCGTGCGGGCGATCGTGACGAACCCGATCGAGCGGCGTTGCTTGATCTCCATCTCGTCGTCTTCGCCGACCTCGGACAGCTCGACGCCGGTCGACCGCTCGACCTGGGCCTCGATGTCGCTGACCAGCTGCTCTGCCTCGTCGTTGTGGCCGTGGATGAAGAGCCAGCGTGGGCTCTCGGGGACATTGCGGCGGACGATCAGCACACCCAGGCCAAGGATGACGCCGAGGCCGAAGGTCAGCCGCCAGCCCACGTTGGCGGGAAAGATGCTCTCGTTCAGCGCGGGGATCGACAGCAGCGCCCCGAACGCCGCGCCCAGCCAGTAGGTGCCGTTGATGACGATGTCGACCCGGCCCCGGTACTTGCTGGGGATCAGCTCGTCGATGGCTGAGTTGATCGCGGCGTACTCGCCGCCGATCCCGAGGCCAGTCAGGAATCGGAACGCGAAGAACATCTCGGCGTTCACCGACGTCGCCGTCAGGGCGGTCGCCGTGAGATACACGCCAAGCGTCAGCATGAACAGCCGCCGGCGGCCAAACCGGTCCGTGAGCCAGCCGAACAGCAGCGCTCCCACGCAGGCGCCCGTCACATACAGCGCGGCGCCGAGCCCGGTCACCTGCGAGGTGGTGATGTGGATGCCGCTGCCGGCCTCGCCTAACCGCGGCGC
>JAOPUY010000336.1 GCA_025963265.1 Frankiales bacterium
TGCTCGGGGCTGAACAGGGTCGCCATGGCCATCGAGGCGTAGCGGTGGGCCAGCACGTTCGGAATGGCAGGTTTGACCGGCCGCGGAGAAGTCACAGCGCCAATTATCCCAGGTGAAATGCGGGCCCCGTATCGTTGAGACCGACGATCATGAGCACTGACAACTCCGCCGCCGCCGCCGCCTCGCGTGGTTTCCGGCTGACCGTGTTGGGGACCAGTGATTTGCACGGCAACGTGCTGAACTGGGACTACTTCACCGATGCGGAGTACCGCGATCGGGCGGGCAACCACGTCGGCGTGGCCAAGATCGCGAGCCTGGTCGCCCGACTGCGATCCGAGCGAGCGGGCGAGCCCGTGCTGCTGCTCGACGCCGGCGACACCATTCAGGGCACGCCGCTGACCTACCGGTACGGCTCGGTGGCGGCGATCTCGGGCGACCACCCGCATCCGATGGCCGCGGCGATGAACGCGCTGGGCTTCGACGCCGCCGCGGTGGGCAACCACGAGTTCAACTACGGCCTGCCGCTGCTGCGCCAGTATCAATCGCAGCTGGCCTTTCCGCTGCTGTGCGCCAACGCCCGGGACTGGGACACCGGCGAGCCCGGGTTCGCCGAGTTCACGATCAAGACCGTGACCGCCCCGGATGGCCGGCCCGTGTCGGTCGGCATCCTCGGCCTGGTCACGCCGGGCTGCGCGATCTGGGACAAGGGGCATCTGGACGGCAAGCTGCGGTTCGAGGGCGTCGTCGAGCGGGCGAGCGAGCTCATCGGACGGGTCAAGGCGGCCGGCGCCGACCTGGTCATCGTCTGCTGCCACTCGGGCTCGGGCAGCACCTCCTCCTACGGCGACGCGCTGCCCTGGCCGGAGAACGCCGCCACCGAGTTGGCCGCCCAGGTGCCCGGCATCGACGCGGTCCTGGTCGGCCACGCCCACGTCGAGATCGCCGAGCGGTTCGTGGTCAACGAGTCCACCGGCCGATCCGTCCTGCTCAGCGAACCCCTGAAGTGGGGCATGCGGCTCAGCGTCATGGAACTCGACGTCGTCGCCGACGGCAGCTCCGGCTGGCAGGTGGCCAGCGCGCGGGCGTCGCTGCTCGATGCCAACGCGGCCGTCGAGGATCCGGCCGTCAGCGCTCTCGTCCGCGATCAGCACGAACAGACCCGGGCCTACGTCAACGGCGTTATCGGGGCCAGCGTGGTTGAGATGTCGGCCGCGGAGGCCCGCTATCAAAGCGCGACCGCGATCGACTTGATCAATTACGTCCAGGCGCGGGCGGTGCGTCAGGCGTTGGCGAGCGACGCCGCCGGGCGAGCGGGCGCGGGCGACCTGCCGGTGCTCGCGGTCGCCAGCCCGGTCAATCCTGACGCCGGAATACCGTCGGGCGCGGTGACGGTTCGCGACATCGCCGGCCTCTACATCTATGACAACACCCTCGAGGCCATTCAATTGGACGGCGCCGCCTTGCGCGCCTACCTGGAATTCTCGGCCCGGTATTTTCAGGAGCTCGACCCGTCCCGCGGGAGCGGACCGTTTCGGCCGGACGAGCTGACCAACGCGGTCACGGCGACCGCGCCGCACGGCATGCCCGACTACAACTACGACATCCTCGGCGGACTCGACGCCCCGGTGAGCTATGACATCGACCTGGCCCGCCCGGTCGGCGCCCGGATCAGGAACCTGACCTACGGCGCCCAACCGATCGCCGACGACCAGCAATTCGCGCTGGCCATCAACAACTATCGCGCCGCGGGCGGCGGAAACTTTCCCGGCGTGCGGGACGCGCCCCGGTTGCTGATCTCGCAGTGGGAGATCCGAGAGCTGATCATCGACTGGGCGGCCGAAGTGGGCACCATCGATCCGTCCCACATTCAGACCGGCAGTTGGCGGCTGACCTCCGGCGACCAGCCGATCGAGATCGCCGCCGGCGACGGGCCGACCGAGCGGCACTGAGCCGAGCTGCTAGGCGGGGCGCTAGGTGGGGATGCGGATTTGGCCGGCTATGGCCTTCTGGGCGATGTCCGTGCGGTACTGGCCGCCCGGCAGCGAGATGGACTCGATCAACCGGTAGGCGCCGGCCCGGGCCTGGGCCAGTGAGGCGCCGATCGCCGTCGCCGACAGCACCCGACCGCCCGCGGATCGCAGCACGCCGTCGGAGTCCCGTCGAGTGCCGGCCTGGATGACCCCGGGCTGCTCGCCGCCCTGGATCACGTCGTCGATGCGCGGGGTGTCCGGGTAGTTCGCCGCGGCCAGCACCACCGTGACCGCCGCGCCCTCATGCCAGCTCAGCGGCGGATGCTGGGCCAGCGTGCCGGTGGCCGCGGCGTGCAGCAGCGCGGCCAATGGGCTCTCCAGCAAGGCGAGCACCACTTGGGTCTCCGGATCGCCGAACCGCACATTGAACTCGATAACCCGCGGGCCCCGGGCGGTCATGGCGAGCCCGATGTAGAGCAGGCCTTGAAACGGAGTGCCACGGCGGCTCATCTCATCGATGGTCGGTTGCGCGACGCTAGCCACCACCTGCGCCACCGTGTCGGCCGGCAGCCAGTCCAGTGGGGAGTAAGCCCCCATGCCACCGGTGTTGGGTCCGGTGTCTCCGTCGAAGATCCGCTTGAAATCCTGGGCCGGCAGCAACGACACCACCGTCACGCCGTCGGTGACGCAGAACAGCGACACCTCCGGGCCGTC
>JAOPUY010000358.1 GCA_025963265.1 Frankiales bacterium
CTGTAGGTGTCGTAGATCATCGGGCTGAACCCCGGCCACGGCTGGAAGGACGAGGACGTCCACTCCCACACGTCGCCGATCAGCTGCTCCACGCCGTAGGCCGACGCGCCCTCGGGGTAGGCGCCGACCGGCGCCGGCCGGAGAGCTCGGCCCTCGAGATTGGCCGAGGCGGTGGTCGGCGCGTCATCGCCCCAGGGCCAGCGGCGGCGGCGGCCCGTCCCTGGGTCCCAGGCGCAGGCCTTCTCCCATTCCTGCTCGGTGGGCAGGCGGGCGCCGGCCCAGGCCGCGTAGGCCTCGGCCTCGAAGTAGCCGACGTGCTGGACCGGCTCGTCGGGCGGGATGTCCTCGACCAGGCCGAAGCGGCGCCGCTGGCCGTCCTCGGACCAGAACAGCGGTCGCTGCAGCCCCGCATCGAGGCGATGCTGCCACCCCCGGGTGGACCACCAGCGGCTCTGGCCGTAGCCGTCGGCGTCGATGAACGCCTGCCACTCAGCGTTAGTCACCGGCACCCGGCCGATCCGAAACGCCGGCAGGTCGACCAGGTGGGCCGGCCGCTCGTTGTCCAGCGACCACGGCTCGGCGTCGGCGTCGACGCCCAGCTGGAAGGGGCCGCCCGCGATCAAGATCGCGTCGTGGGGCACCAGGCGGCCGCCGGGCAGCGGCGCCCCGGAGCCGAGCAACGGCGGTCCCGTCCGCAATTGATGAGTGGCGAGGATGGTCTCGATGTGCTGCTCTTCGTGTTGTTCGACCATCGCGAACGGGACGAGCTCCTCAGCCTCGGCCAGGCGTTTGAGAATGTGCGCGCGCACGTCGAGCAGAAAGCTGCGGGCCTCGGTCGGTGACAGCAGCGGCAGCGACACCCGCTCGGCCCGGGCGAACTGGAACGCGTCGTAGAGCCGGTCGACCTCGGGCGGCAACGCCCCCGGACGTTCCGGATCGCCGTCGCGCAGCAGCCAGAACTCCTCCTGCTGGCCCACATGCGCCAGATCCCACACGAGCGGGCTCATCAGCGGGCTGTGCTGGCAGAGCAGCTCGGGCTCGTCGAAGTCGGTCAAGGCCAATAAGCGCTCGCGGGCCTGCACCAGCCCCCGGGCGACCGCCTCACGCATGGGTCTCCTCCTCCAGAACGGCGGACGGGCTCGTGGCCGCGACTCGATCGCGCACCTCGTCGCCCGGGGTGCGGCGGCGCGACACCAATTCGGCGTAAGCCTCGACCTCGGCTCGCAGCTCGGGGGAGCAGCGGGCCGCCGCCACCTCGAGGCAGCCCAGCGCCGCGGCGAACAACGCCGGATCTCCCAGTCCCGCCCGGGCTGCGACCGCGAAGCTGCCCGCGACTGGATCACAGAGCTCGGCGGCCTTATCGGCTGCGAGTTCGTCGTCGAGCAAGGTCGCGGTGAGCGCCGCGAGGCCAGGCCACCAGCGCCGCGGGACCGCGTCCAGGCAGCGCAGCTCAAGGTAACCCCGCGGGCGCACCGGCGGGAACAAGGTGGACAGGTGATACTCGAGATCGGCCGCCGTTGGAGGCCGACCGAGCGCGGCCGCCCCGTCCAGCCAGTCCCGGTACGCGACGGGCTCCAGCACCGGGTCCGCGTCCGAGTCGCGGCTGACGAACATGACCGGAGCCGACAGCGCGTAGGCGGCCCACGCGTGCCCGGGGGCCTCGGCCGCGGGCACCGGCCGGCACCGGGCTTGGTCGATTCCGAGCCAGACCTCTTGGCGCATGGAGTGCCAGCCCGAGGAGCGCCCCGCCAACAGCGGCGAACAGGCCGACACCGCGACCAGGACGGGGGCGAGCCGATTGATGTGCTCGAGTCGTTCGACCAATTTCCCGGCCGGCCCCGCGTTCACATTGAGCTGCAACGCCGCGGTCGAGGCCATCATGGCGCGCCCGGCGGGACCGCACCCCAGGGCGTCGAAGTGACGCTCCATGGCGACGTAGCGACTCGCCGGGTTGACGCGCTGGCTGGGCCGGGCGAGGTCGGAGCCGAGCGGAGCCAGTCCGATGCCCTGCTGGGCCAACGCGTCGGTGAGGATCTGCTCGTCCCGGCGCAGGGCGGCGATCGCCGCGCTGGCCCCGAGGCGCGGCGGCGTGGACAGCTCCAGCTGGCCACCGGGTTCGACCGTGAGCCGGCTGCCTTCGGGCAGCGTCGGCGCGTCGGCCAGCAGATTCGACAATTCCGACCAGGTGATTCGACGGTCGGGCCGTCGGCGGTCGATGGTGTGATACTCCAGCTCGAGGCCGATGACGCCGATGCTCGAATCGGCGTAGGCCTGGGCCGCGATCTGATCGTGGGCCGCGGCGACGGGCGCCGGTGCGTCGGCGGTGGACGTGGCGCTGCGATGGACGGTCATCGTCCCCCTCCAGGTCCGGACCGGTTGCGAGTGCCACAACCGCGGGTCGGTGCGGGGGCGGCCGTGGTTAGACCGTCCTCGGTATTGATTCTTGCGCGCACCTCTGACAACGCGCAAACGGGAAACGCGCGAACGCGATCAGCCGAGCCGGAGCGCGGCCGCCAGCTGGTCGAGCATCGGCTGCGTGCAGTCGACGTGCGGGCTGACCCGCAGCAGTGGCGCGTGAAGCTCACGTGGGGCCCGCGGCGG
>JAOPUY010000394.1 GCA_025963265.1 Frankiales bacterium
TCAGCGGCGGACCGGCGGTCCTGGCTAGCCCGGGTGCTTGGCCATCAGCCAGGGGGGCTAGCTGGGCCGTGGGCCTCAGCGCAGGAACGCGCGGCGGCCCATCTGCAGCGCGACTCGCTGTGGCTGCACAACAGCGTCCGAGGGGCCGTCGGCCTGGGTCTGGCCGTTCTCGTCGCCAACCTGTCCGGTGTGCAGCACTCCTTCTGGGTCGTGCTGGGAACCTTGTCGGTGCTGCGTTCCAGCGCCCTCAACACCGGGCAGAACGCCTTTCGGGCGGTGCTGGGGACGGCCGTGGGCTTCGCCATCGGCTCAGCCCTGCTGGTGCCGATCGGCACCGACACCACCTTGCTCTGGTTCCTGCTGCCCATCGCTATCCTGCTGGCCGGCGTAGCTCCCGCGGTGATCTCCTTCGCCGCCGGACAAGCTGCCTTCACCCTGACGCTGGTCATCCTCTTCAACATCGTCCAACCGGCAGGCTGGCGGGTCGGCCTGTATCGAGTCGAGGACATCGCCATCGGCTGCGCGGTGAGCCTGGTCGTCGGGCTGATCTTCTGGCCGCGCGGCGCGGCCGTCGCCCTCAACAAGGCGCTGGCCGAGGCCTACACCGACAGCGCGCACTACCTGGCCACGGCCGTCCGATTCGGGATAGACCGGTGTGACGCGAGCATCCCGCCGGTGCCGCCGCCAACCCATGAGGCAACCGCCGCGGCCGCGGCCTCCCGGCGGTTGGACGACACCTTCCGGGGCTACCTCGCCGAGCGGGGCGCCAAACCGGTGCCGCTGGCCGAGATGACCGCGCTGGTGACTGGCGTGGCCGGCTTGCGGCTGGCCGCCGACTCGGTGCTCGACCTCTGGGCCCGCGATGACGGCGGCGGGCAAGGGCGGCGAACAGCGGTCGAGGCCGAGCTGAGCCAGACCGCCGAATCGGTCCAAAGCTGGTATGACCAGTTGGCTCGCAGCCTGCTCGGCGCCGATCCCGTGCCGATCCCGCTGGACATGGACGCCGGAGCGGACGCGCGGTTGCTCGGCGCCGTCCGCCATGACCTGCCCGGCCCGGACGGCCAGGCCAGCGCCACCGCGGTGCGGGTGATTTGGACCGGCGACCACCTGGACGCCACTCGACGCCTGCAGCCCGGGCTCATCGCGCCGGCGCAGGCGGCCACGGTCCACAGTCTCGCCATGAGCTCGGCCGGCCAGCACCGGCTCGTCACCTGGTGGCACGCGCTGGCCTGAAGCCCGAGCGATGGCAGGCCAGGTGAACGAGCGGCGAACATCGGTCGATCTTTCGGTCCGATCCCTTACGTGATAGGCGAAGCCTCGGTGAACCTGGACGCATGGGCAACTCGACGCTTCTCGTGTTGGTCGTCATCACGGCCCTCGCCTTCGACTTCACGAACGGTTTCCACGACACCGGAAACGCGATGGCCACCTCGATCGCGACTGGCGCGTTGCCGCCTAAGGTGGCGGTGGCGCTGTCGGGGGTGTTGAACCTGGTCGGCGCCTTCCTGTCCCTCAGCGTCGCCGCGACGATCGCCAGCGGCCTGGTCGACACCGGGCTGGTGACGCTGACCGTGGTGTTCGCCGGACTGGCCGGGGGAATCCTCTGGAACCTGCTGACCTGGCTGCTCGGCATACCGTCGAGTTCCTCGCACGCGCTCATCGGCGGCATCGTCGGTTCCACGCTCGCCGCCGCCGGCGGCCACGCGGTCAAGTGGCAGGGCCTGGCCTCCAAGGTCGTGATCCCGGCGGCGCTCTCGCCCTTGATCGCGGGGGGCATCGCGGCGCTGGGCACCCTGCTGATCTACCGGATCAGTCGCAACGTCCCCGGTCACGACCGCGAGCGCGGCTTTCGGATCGGCCAGATCGGCTCGGCCTCGATGGTCTCCCTGGCCCACGGCACCAACGACGCTCAAAAGACCATGGGCGTCATCACGCTGGCGCTGATCGCGAATCACTCGGTGCCAGCGGACGCCAAGGCCCCGTTCTGGGTGATCCTCAGTTGCGCCCTGGCGATCAGCGCCGGCACCTACTTGGGTGGCTGGCGAGTAATCCGCACGCTGGGCAAGGGCCTAGTCGAGATTTCTTCGCCTCAGGGGATGGGCGCCGAGTCAGCCTCGGCCGCCACCATCCTGCTCTCTAGCCATTTCGGGTACTCGCTGTCGACGACGCATGTGGCGACCGGCTCCATCCTGGGTACCGGAGTGGCCAAGAAGGGCGCGGCAGTCCGGTGGTCGGTCGCCGGCCGGATGGCCACCGCGTGGCTGTTCACATTGCCGCTGGCTGCGCTGGCCGGGGCCGGCGCCTATGCGGCGGCCAGCGGCATCGGCGGCTCGACCGGCGTGCTGGTGGTGTTCCTCGTGCTGGTCGCCCTGGCGGCGATGTTTTATCTGCGCTCGCGCCAGAGCGCGGTGCACGCCGGCAACGTGAACGAGGACTGGACCGGCGGGGCCGCGCCGACCTCGGCGGAGCCGGTGGGCGCTGGCGTGGGGGGAGCGGCGTGAACCAGTGGATCAACCTGACCGCCCTCGGGCAGATCGTCGTCGTCGGTCTGCTGTGCGGGGCCGGCCTGCCTGCGTTGTTCGCGGTGGGTCTGTGGCTGCTCAGCGACCCCCGGGGGCGCATGCGGTTGGCGGCGGCGGGCGAGGAGAGTTCCGAGGTCCACGCCGGCCCGGTGACGGTCGCGGCCGCCGGCCTGTGTTTCGCGATCGTGCTGGCCGCGATCGGTTGGGGCATTTACTTCATCGTCGCGGGCAGCTGAGTCGCGGACCGATTAACGGAGAAAGGACAACGCCATGGCCCTGCCGGCGCCCCTCAACCGGATCGTCGCCTTCCTGCGCGCGGGATATCCGGATGGCGTCCCCGAGCGGGACTACGTGCCCTTGTTCGCGCTACTGGCCCGCCAGCTCAGCGAGGACGAGGTGCGCCAAGTCGCGACTGAGCTCGCCGCCTTCGAGGGCGAAGCCTCGGCCCCGCTGATCCGCTCGGCCATCACCGAGGTGACGCACGAGCACGCCTCCGATCACGACATCGCCCGGGTGAGCGCGAAGCTCGCCGCCGCCGGTTGGCCGTTGGCCTCAGCCCGTGAGCCGAGCTGAGCGGCGCTAGGCCGGAATCAGTTGTCCCGCAGGTGGCTGGCCTTCTCCTGCGCGGTGGCCGAGAGGTCTTTAGCCTTCTCTTGAGCGGTGGCCGAGGCGTCCTTGGCCTTCTCCTGCGCGGTGGCCGAGAGGTCTTTGGCCTTCTCTTGAGCGGTGGCCGAGAGGTCCTTGGCCTTCTCCTGCGCGGTGGCCGAGAGGTCTTTGGCCTTCTCCTGCGCGGTCGCCGAGAGGTCCTTGGCCTTCTCCTGCACCGTGGCCGCCAGGCCGGGCGCCTTGTCTTGGGCGGTGGCGGCGACGTCGTGGGCTTTCTCCGACACCTTGTCGGCCAGCTCCGCGGCGTGCGCCCCAGCCTCGGTCGCTAGCTCCTTGGCCTTGGTCGGCAGATCAGCCTCGCGTACCCGGTCGGCGACCTGATGGGCGAATCCCTTCGCCGCGGCGACCGCCTCTGGGCCGTGGTCGTTGATCGCGGCTTTGGTCGAGACGTAGCCTTCGCTGACGGCCTTCTTGGTCCCCTGGACCGCGTCGAGCAGCAGCCCGATGATCGCGCCGACAAACGCCCCGATGGCCAGGCCTTTCCACACGCCTCTCACAACGAGCTCCCGGCGCCGGAGTCGAGAGTGATTTCTAGCTCGATCGCGATACAGCAATTGCCTCGCATGACAGACCTCCGCGGTGGCGGCGCACACTTCTCGGCACCACAGTGCACGCTACGCCAGCGCACATGTCAGCGGCGTGACGGCGCCCGGTGCTAACGTCGAAGCGCGGTTGACGCAAGCCGCTTGGGCCTACTGTGCAGCACTGGGAGCACCAAATGGATCGGACGGCCATGGATCGGACGGCCATGGACCCGACGGCCGTGAAGGCGGCCGCGACCAGTTCGGGCGAGTCCTCGGCCGTGGCCGACGCGGCCTCGCTCTTGGGCGCGATTGCCACCGAGTTCTCCAGCCTCGCTCGGGCCATGATGGAGGGCGAGGAGGACTCGCTGGTCATCGCCAAGGTGGTGCGATTCGCAGCGCACGCGGTCCCGGGCAGCCGGCACGCCGGTCTGACCGTGGTCCGCGGGGTCGCCCGGCCGCACACGCTAGTCGCCACCGACGACATCGCGCCCCGGCTGGACGCCCTGCAGTTTGAGCTGGCGCAGGGCCCCGCGCTGCAGGCTCTGGTGCAGAGCGACGTGGCTCACGCGGCGGATCTGTCCGCTGACGGCGAATGGCCTGTCTTCGGTCCGCGGGCCTACGCCGAGACAGGCATCCGCAGCATGCTCTGCCTCCGTCTCTTCCTCACCGGCGAGCATCGCGCGTCGCTGAACTTCTACTCGCCGGAGCCAGCGGCCTTCGACGAGGCCTCGCTGGCGACCGCGGCCATGTTCGCCGCGTACGCCTCCCTGGTTCAGCTCAACACCGTCCACAAGGACGCCAACATGAATCTGCAGCGCGCGTTGGAGAGCAATCGAGAGATCGGCGTGGCCATGGGGATTCTGATGGCTCGCAATCTCTTCACTTCCGATCAGGCCTTTGAGCACCTGCGCGTCGCCAGTCAGCACACCCACCGGCGGCTGCGGGAGATCGCCGCCGACGTGGTCACCACCGGCGAGATCCCCTACTACCCCGAGGATTGAACTACCTAGGCCACCAGGCCGTCGTCCACGGGTCGTGCTTGGCCGGGCGCACCGTGTAGTCCAGCCGGAGCCGGCCCGGCACGGCGAGGATGAACTGACCGAAGACCGTTTCGAAGATCTCACCGTCCTTCGGGACCTCCACCAGCATGGCCAGCGGATCCTCGCTCGGTTCGGCCTCGGCCACCACCGGGAGCCAGTCGGCCCAGACCGATTCGGTCGCGTCCGTCGGCGTGGCCGCCGGCGCCCGGCCGTCGCCGGGCCATCTCGCCCGGCCGTGGGCCAGCCGCTCGTCCGCGACGGAGTCAGCGCGGCCGCGCGGGGTGAACAGGTGCAGGCCAGCGCCCAGCTCCACCGTTTCGAGCTTGTCGCCGTGGAAGGACCACCAGGTCAGCCGGTCCGGCTCGGCCAGCACCAGATTGAAGCTGGCCATCGGCGCCAGCTCGACCAGCGACGGCCAGTCCTGGCCCGCCTGCAGCGCGCGCAGCGGCAGGACTCCGCGACTGGCCGCGCCCGGCTCGGCCTTACGCTCGTCGCCGCCGTTGAGCACCACCGCCGTCCGCCCGCTAGTCACGTCGCTGGCGCACCAGGTTCCGCCGCCCCGCTGGTCGCGGCCGCCCACCACGCTTGGCTGCGCCGGCCACCAGGCTCCGGGCAGATCGAAGCTGCGGTGGGCGAACTCATCGCGCAGCGCCAGAATCTCGACGGGCCAGACGGCGCCGGGCCGCCAGCGGCAAACGAGGGTGCACATCCCACGGACGCTACCGCTACCCGGGCCGGCTCGAGGGTCAGCTCGGGGTGATCACCTGAGCCCGTAGCAGCGCGATGGCCAACTGCGCGACGGCGTCCTCGGGGTTGTCAGCGCTCTCCACGTAGCCCTTGGTGTAGATCTCGGCGCGATAGGCCGCCGTCCAGACCTCCGGCGCGCTGTCCTCGACGACTTCCTTGTCGATCGAGACGTAGTGGCCCGGCAGCCGGTCGAGCAGGAAGCCCAAGTCGTAAAGCCAGGTCTTGTTTCCGGCGTCGTCAAGGGTGAAGGTCTCGGGCTGCCACCCGCTGATGTCGTAGAGCAAAAGGGCAAGCTGGAAGTTCGCGTGTTTCATATGTGGTCCCGCTGGAATCGTCGGCTACGCCCCCGTGCCTAAGACCCCAACTATCCCACGGGCAACACCGCTAGCTCTGTATTAGCCGTGAGTGTTGCCCGTGAGTCGGGAAGCCCGCGTGTTCAGTTGACTACAGTGAGTAATCGAC
>JAOPUY010000396.1 GCA_025963265.1 Frankiales bacterium
TGAGCAGTTGGCTCAGGCCGGCCTGTTGAAAGTCATCTGCGGCACCGACACGCTCGGCGTCGGTATCAACGTGCCGATCCGCACCGTTGTCTTCACTGCCCTCAGCAAGTACGACGGCACCCGCACCCGGCAGCTGCAAGCACGCGAGTTCCACCAGATCGCCGGTCGGGCCGGGCGGGCCGGCTTCGACACCGCCGGCACCGTGGTCGTGCAGGCGCCGGATCACGAGGTCGAGAACGCGCGGCTGCTGGCCCGGGCCGGCGACGATGAGAAGAAACGCCGCCGGGTGCAGCGCAAACGCGCGCCCGAGGGCTTCGTCTCCTGGTCAAAGGCCAGCCACGACCGGCTCATCGCCGCCCAGCCCGAGCCGTTGAGCTCGCGCTTTGCCGTGTCCCATTCGATGCTGCTCAACGTGCTGGCCCGACCCGGGGACGCCTTCGCCGCGATGCGCGCGCTGCTCACCGACAACCACGAGTCGCCGCGGGCCCAGCGCGGGCACGTCCGCACAGCCATCCAGGCCTACCGCTCCCTGCTCAACGCCGGGGTCGTGGAGCGGCTGGCCGTTCCGGACGATCAGGGTCGCACGGTGCGCCTGACCGTCGACCTGCCCGATAACTTCGCCCTCAACCAGCCGCTGTCGACCTTTGCCCTGGCGGCGATGGAGCTGCTCGACGTCGAGTCCGACTCGCACACGCTCGACGTGGTCTCGGTCATCGAGGCGACCTTGGAGGACCCGCGTCAGATCCTGTCGGCCCAACAGCACCGAGCGCGCGGCGAGGCGGTCGCGGCCATGAAGGCCGAGGGAATCGAGTACGAGGAGCGCATGGAGCTCCTCGAGGAGGTCAGCTATCCCCAGCCGCTGGCGGACCTGCTGAGCGCGGCCTACGAGATGTACCGCAAGGGACACCCCTGGTTGCTCGACCAGCAGTTGGCCCCCAAGTCGGTCGTGCGCGACATGTGGGAACGGGCCATGAGCTTCGGCGAGTACGTCGCCTTCTACAGCCTGCTGCGCTCGGAGGGACTGGTGCTGCGCTACCTCAGCGACGCCTACCGCGCGCTGCGCTCCGGCGTGCCGGCCGACGCGCGGACCGAGGGCGTGGCCGAGCTGACCGCGTGGCTGGGCGAGGTGGTGCATCAGGTGGACTCGAGCCTGCTGGATGAATGGGAGCAGCTCACCGGGCCGACCGGGGGGAGCCCGGACGACGAGCGGCCGGTGACGCCGCCGACCCGAAGCCTGACCGCGAACGATCGGGCCTTCACCGCGCTGGTCCGCAACGCCTTGTTCCGCCGGGTCGATCTGGCCGCGCGAGATCGCCTGGAGGAACTGGGCGAGCTCGATGCCCGCTCCGGCTGGAACGCGGCGGCGTGGGGCGCGGCGCTGGATGAGTACTACCAGGAGTACGACAGCATCGGCATCGGCCCGAACGCCCGCGGTCCGGCGTTGTTTCATCGCAGCGTCGAGCCCGGCCGCTGGATCGTGCGCCAGGTGTTCGACGATCCGGCCGGCGATCACGACTGGGGAATCTCGGCCGTCGTCGACTTGCCCGCGAGCGATGAGGCGGGCGAGCCGATTCTGGCGATAACGTCGGTCAATCGTTGGTGAGTTGGCCCCGCGGGTTGCCGCTGACGGCGCGAAGCTCCGCCTCGGTAAGGGGTTTGCCGATCAGCGGCGGCGTGGCCGGCCGCAGCCCGGCGATCAGCAGTTCGAGATGACGCCGCCACGCCTGCGGCGCCTGGGACTGCGTGGTCTCGATGATCGCCGTGAGCGACCAGAGCAACACCGTGATGTCACTCGGCACGACCTCGGCTCGGATGCGGCCGTGGCGCTGAGCGTCGGCGAGCAGGTCGGCCAGGATCGCGCGGATCAGCAGGACCTCGTCAAAGCCGGACTCGGACTTGGTGGAGAAGGCCTTGATGCACGCGGGCTGGGCGGCCAACAGCTCGCCCGTCTGGACCAATAGCCGCTCCAGGCCGGCGCCGTCGGAGTGGCTCGCCGCTGACTGACCCGCGCGGGCCAGCCTCAGGACGTCGCGACGCACGCCGCCGATGAGCTCGTCGATCAGCGCTTGCTTGCTCGGGAAGCGGCGGTACAACGTCCCCATGCCGACGCCGGCGGCCCGGGCCACGTCCTCGACCCCGGCCTCTAGGCCCTGCTCGTTGAACACCGCCACCGCGGCCGAGAGCAGTCGCTCTCGGTTGACGGCCGCGTCTCGTCGGAGCGGTTTGCCGGTCGGGATCGGACCTGCGCTCACGCGTTACTCCGACTCGTCGCCGACGATGGTCCCGCCGGCGATGATCGCCAGCTCGGGGTGGCTCAGGCCGGCCTGCTCGACTTGGTGCTCGTCCCGCCGCGACTTGATGGCCGGGATGAGCAGGCAGGCCAGCGTGGCCGCGACCATCGCCGCGGCCAGGAAGGCGAAGGCGTTGGTGTAACCCGACTCGGCGGGGGCGCCGTTGGGCTGCAGCTTGCTGGTGATGATGCTGGCCATGACGGCCGCGCCGATCGAGCCGCCGATCGTCCGGATGTTGGCGTTCATGCCGCTGGCCACACCGGTCTGGTGAGAGGGCACGGCGTCCACGATGATGTTGGACATCGCCGAGAAGGCCAGGCCGAACCCGACTCCGAGCAGCGCGGTGGCCAGCAGCACCTCCCACTTCTGCGAGTGGGCGAAGGCCATGATCGCGAACGGCGCGATGCAGAGCGCGGTGCCGGCGAAGAGCACCTGCTTGGCGCCGAACCGCGCCGACAGGGAG
Source organism: Frankiales bacterium (assembly GCA_025963265.1). Classification (GTDB taxonomy): domain Bacteria; phylum Actinomycetota; class Actinomycetes; order Mycobacteriales; family Jatrophihabitantaceae; genus Jatrophihabitans_A. The sequence continues at coordinate 2,755 of JAOPUY010000396.1, forward strand.
CCCGACCACACGCCGAAGAAGAACATCGTCACCGTCATCGGCAGCACGAGCAAGCCGGATTCGGTGATGCTGGCGCTGAAGCCGTAGCCGTCGCTGGTCGAGGTCTGCACGAACTCAGGCAGGAAGGCGAACACCGAGTAGAGGCCGATGCCGAAGATGCAGGCGACCAGGTTGGTGGTCCAGACCGCCGGTATCCGCATCATCCGCATGTCGATCAGGGGCTGCTGCGAGCGCAACTCCACCTGCACCCAGGCCACCAGGAGGAAGACGGTCGCGATGAACAGGCCGATGACCTTGACCGAGCCCCAGCCCCATTCCGGCGCCTCGCTGACCGCCACGAGCAGGGTCACCAGCCAGCCGGAGAGCAGCAGGCCGGCCAGCCAGCTGATCTTGCCCGGCGTCCGGATCGGCGACTCGGGCACGACCACGTGGGTGGCCACGGCGGCCAGCACGACGATGACGCCGGGGATCCAGAACAGCCAGTGAAAGTCGAGCGCGTTGACGATCGGGCCGGCGAGCACCAGACCGAGGCCGCCGCCCACGGCCAGCAGGGCGGCGATGACGCCCACCGCGCCGGCCACCTTCTCACGCGGGAACTCGTCTCGGATGATGCCGAAGGACAGCGGGATGACGCCGCCGCCGATGCCTTGGATCGCCCGGGCCACGATCATCACGCCGATCGAGGACGCAACGGCGGCCAGGATCGAGCCGACCCCCAGGGCGACGAGCACCCCGACCATCACCTTCTCTTTGCCGATCATGTCCCCGACCCGACCGAGGATGGGCGTGCACACCGAGGCGGACAGCAAGTAGGCCGTCAGCACCCAGGTGACGGTCGACTGGCTGGTATGCAGGCTGGTCTGCAGCAGCGGCAGCACTGGCGCCACCAGCGACTGGAGCAGCGAGTAGGCCAGCACGCCGACGGCGAGCACGGCGAAAGTCGCTTGGTAACGGGAGCGCTCGGCCTCGACTGCGGTCTCCATGGGGCTCCTATCGATCACCGGACGACGACAGCGTCGCCACTAAGCGGAACATCGACTCCACTTGAATCCTCATAGGTTATCCGGAGGTTGCGGAGTCCC
>JAOPUY010000397.1 GCA_025963265.1 Frankiales bacterium
TTGTCGCCCTTGCCGGTGTCCGGCGCCTGGCATTGGGTGATCGCCGCCGCCGCCGCCCAGCTCAGCACGCCGGCGGTCTACGCCGAGCTGGACCGGCAGCGGGCGGCTGAACCCGGAGCTGCTCCAGGCGATCTCGCGTCGGCCACGGCCGCGGGCCTGGCGGCCGCGACCGCGGCCTTGGCCGCCGGCGATCCCGAGGCGCTGGCCCCGTGCCTGGCCAATGACCTGCAGGCGGCGGCGCTGAGCCTGGCCCCCGAGCTCGGCCAGACCCTCGAAGCGGGATTGTCGGCTGGGGCGCTTGCAGGGCTGGTGTCCGGCTCGGGGCCGACCTGCGTCTTCCTGGCCCGCGACCGAGCGCACGCCGAGCAGCTGAGCCGATCACTGAGCGCATCGTCGACGTGCCGTTTTGCCCGTCCGGCAATCGGCAACGTCCCCGGCCCGCTGGCCAATGAGCGAACCAACGGGCGCACTCGGCCCGCCACCGTCGCAGAACCTCGCTAGGAGAGCGTCAACGTGGCAAACCTGGTCAACCTCGAGAACGTGTCGAAGAGCTTTGGGACGACCGTGGTCCTCTCGGGCGTCTCGCTCGGCGTCAGCGACACCGATCGGATCGGCGTGGTCGGACGCAACGGCGGGGGCAAGTCCACGCTGCTCAACCTGATCACCGGCACTGAGACGCCCGATTCCGGCCGGGTGACCCTGACCGGCGGTCTGCGCCTGGCCATCGTCGACCAAGCCGGCGGCCTGACCGCCGGTTCGACCGTCCGGGACGCCGTCGTCGGCGACGCGGCCGTGCACACCTGGGCCGGCGACTCGGCCGTCCGCGGCGTGCTGTCGGGATTGGGCCTGGCCACCCTCGGCCTGGACAGCGTGGTCGACCGGCTGTCCGGGGGCGAGCGACGACGGGTCTCGCTGGCCGCCGCCTTGGTCACCGACGCCGACCTGCTGATCCTGGACGAACCCACCAACCACCTCGACATCGAGGGCGTCACCTGGCTGGCCGGCTATCTCAACCGCCGCCGGGGCGCCTTCCTGGCCGTCACCCACGATCGCTGGTTCCTCGACGAGGTGTGCGATCGGACCTGGGAGGTCAGCGACGGCGGTGTGCGTGGCTTCGACGGCGGTTACGCGGCGTACGTGCTGGCCCGGACCGAACGGGATCGCCAGGCCTCGGCCAGCGAGGCGCGCCGGCAGAACCTGCTGCGCAAGGAGTTGGCCTGGTTGCGTCGCGGACCGCCGGCCCGCACCAGCAAGCCGAAATTTCGGATCGACGCGGCCGAGGCGCTGATCGCCGACGTCCCCGAGCCCCGCAGCAGCACCGAGCTACGCGCGTTGTCGGCCAAGCGGCTCGGTCGTTCGGTCTACGACGTCGAGGACGTCTCGCTGTCAGTCGGCAGCGGCGACAGCGCGAAACTCCTGCTCGACAAGGTCGAATGGCACGTCGGCCCGGGCGACCGGATCGGCATCATCGGCGTGAACGGCTCGGGCAAGACGCACCTGCTGCGCCTACTGGCCGGCGAGTTGGCGCCCGACTCGGGCAAGGTTGTCATCGGCCAGACGGTGCGCGCGGGCCACCTGTCGCAGAACGTCACCGAGCTCCCGCAGGGCCTTCGGGTCATCGAGGCCGTCACCGAGGTCCGCACCACCGCCGAATTGGGCGGCGTCGAGCTGACCGCCTCGCAGCTGGCGGAGCGGTTCGGCTTTGCCGGCCAACGGCAATGGACGCCGGTCAGCGACCTCTCCGGCGGGGAGAAGCGGCGGCTGCAGCTGCTGCGTTTGCTGCTAGCCCAACCCAATGTGCTGCTGCTCGACGAGCCGACCAACGACCTGGACACCGACACCCTGGCTGCGCTGGAGGATCTGCTCGACTCCTGGGCCGGCACCCTGGTGGTGGTGAGCCACGACCGGTATCTCATCGAGCGCGTCTGCGACTCGACGGTGGCCCTGCTCGGCGACGGTTCGCTGGCCGCCTTGCCGGGCGGCATCGAGCAATACCTGCAACTGCGCGCGGCGAGCCTGGCCGCCAGCGCACCGGCCGCGCTCGATGCCGAGCAGCGGGCCCCGAAGGTGGACCAGCGGGCCGCGCGCAAGGAACTGGCCCGGCTCGAACGCGAGGTCGCCAAGCACGACAAACGCGAGGGCGAGCTGCACGCCCTGCTGGCCGAGCACGCCACCGACTACACCCGGGTGGCCGAGTTGAACACCGAGCTACGGGCCGTGCAGGCGGCCAAGGACGCGGCCGAATCGCGTTGGCTGGAGCTCTCAGACAGCTGAGCGGCCGAGCCGACCAGGGCCCTGAGCCCCAACGCTCAGAGTCAGGACTCGGTGTCGACCAGCAGCAGGCGCGGCTTGGGCTCCAGTCCGCTCAGCCCGTTCCAACCGAGATTGACCAGGTGAGCGGCGACTTCCTCTCGCTTCGGCTTGCGCACCTCCAGCCACCACTGGCCGGTGAGCGCGACCATCCCCACCAGCATTTGCGCGTACATCCCGGCTAACTTGGGATTCAGCTTCCGCTCGCCGAACTCGCGCACCAGGATGTACTCGACCTGGCTGGCG
>JAOPUY010000413.1 GCA_025963265.1 Frankiales bacterium
GACAGGGTGTAACACCACAGCAGAACCACGTTGACCAGCATGATCAGCGTGCCCAGACCGATGCCGAACCCACCGTCGCCGCCGCGGAAGGCGCGGATGGTGTCGTAGCTGTTGACCAGTGAGACCACCAAGGCCGCGTAGAAGAAGTAGCGGTGGGCGTTCTGCAGGATCAACGGGAAGCGGGTCTCACCGCTGTAGCCCTCATGCGGCTCGGCGACTGCGCAGGCCGGTGGTGAGAGCCAGAAGGCTCGGTAATACGCCTTGCGGTAGTAGTAGCAGGTCAACCGGAAGCCGAGCAGGAACGGCAGCACGATGATCGCGAACGGGACGAAGGGCGGCAGGTGGCCGAACCACGTCCCGAAGTCGCGCGCGGCCGGATTGCACGAGCGGGAGACGCACGGCGAGGAGAACGGGGAGAGGTAGTGGTACTTCTCGACGAAGTAGGCGCGTTGGCTCGACGTCCGGATCAACGCGTAGAGCACCCAGGCGCTCAGCGCGAGAAAGGTGAACGTGGGCTGGGCCCACCAGCGGTCCTGTCGAAGTGTTCGCGCAGCGATCTGGGCCCGTCCCGGACTGTTGACGCCGGACGAGCTCGGGGTCGCGCGGGTCATCGAGGCATGCCGCCGCCGTGGTAGCCCCCGACGCCTTCGTCGTCGGCATCGGCCCACAAAGCCGGGTCGATCGGCTTGTCCTCGATGAATTGGATTCCGGTCTCAGCCGCCGGCGGGGAGGGAAGTCGCACCGCGTCCAACTCCGAGGCGTCGATGTCGATGCGGTCCACGTCGCCGATCAACCGGCGGACGACGGGCGTGTCACCATACCGACTTCGGACGTCACCCACGCAAGTCCGCAGCTGATCGAGGGTCCGATGCAGCTTGGCGAGCTCGACGACTTCGACCATTGTTAGCCTCCTCACACCGATTCGACTGTCTGCCTGAGTCTGGTGCAAGGGAGCACGATTGCCAAGACCTTGGGCGCATCAAGATTTTTTACGCCCACGGTCGGGCCACCGCGGGACCACGGCGAGACCGCGGTCGCGCAGGCTACTGGTGGGCGTCTCCCAGGTCGGCGTACTCGGCGGTCAACCCAGCCGCGGGAAGCAGTAACCGGTAGGCCGGGGCGGTCACGAGGCTGTTCGGGCCGATGAACAGCGCGTGCACCCAGTTCAACCGCGACCCGGGTTGCCAGCTCGCCGACGTCGAGACGTCCTGGTCGCGGAAGATCACGTACAGCGGCACGCTCTGGGTGTAGGCCGCGGCGTCGTCGGGCGCCGTGCCGGTCAGGCCGACCACGGTCGGGGCGTCGTCGCCGGCGTTGAAATAACCCTGCGCGACCAGGCTCAGGAAGCCGGTCGAGAAGGGCACGATCACGTCCTGGGGAGCGTCGCTGCCGGTGATCGCGGTGTAATCGTCCTCGCCGACGATCAGCACCGAGCTGGCGTAGCCGACCGGGTGGCCGCCGTTGGCCGCCGCCAGCGTGGCATCGAAAATCCGGCGGAGGTCCGAGCCCGCGGGCGGCAGCTTCGCGAGGATCTCCTCGCTGCCGCCGGCACCGGTGTAGCCGGGTAGCTGGCCCCAGGTCTGGTAGGTGCCGTCATAGATCTTCACCAGTTCGGCCACCGACAAACCGCTCGGGGCGTTGGTCGCCGTGCTGCTCACCGCGATCTGCACTGAGTCGCTGGCGTACTGGATGACCCGTAGTCCGCCCCAGCCGCGCGCTCCGGCCGCGGTCTGGTCGGCCGCCGTCGGCAGCAGGGTGGATCGAACGAACTGCACGCGGTTCACGTCGTCGGAACCGGTGTCGTTCAGCAGCGTGTCCAGGCCGACGCGGGAGCTGTTCGGTCGGGCGATCGGGTTGGTGCCGGGGTTGAGAACCACGGTCGTGTTCATCGGTGTGCCGTCAGCGTCATCGATCGTCCGGCCCGAGGCGTCCGCCGTGGCGTCGAAACTGTCCACGTGCTTCAACCCGCTCGAGGTGTTGAACCCCGGGTCCCCGGAGGTGTCGCCGTTGGTCAGGAAGTCCAGACCGAACTGCGACAGGCCGTCGCCGACCCCCACCACGTCGCGCGGCACCGAACTCGTCGGGGTCGTGGAGATGACCAGCGTGGCGGTCGCCGAGGCCGCGCCGTCGGTCGCGGTGACCGTGTGGCTGCCGGGGATCGCGGCCGTGCACCGGTCCTCGGTGCAGGTGCCGTCCGGAGCGATGGTCAAGGTCGTGGAAGCCATCACCGCGCCCAGGTCGTTGCCGTTGGCGTCGGTCGCCGTGGCGGTGTAGGTCTGGAAGCCGCCCGCCGCGATCGAAGAGTTGGTCGGGGAGAGCACCAGCGCGGTGGCCGGACCGTTGGTCGCACCGACCTGGTGGCTGCCGTTCGAGCCGGCGAACGAGCTGTCACCGGAGTAGGTCGCGCTGATCGAGTCGGCCCCGAGGCTGGTCTCGGTGGCGGTGCACGCCGCGGTGTACGGCGCGATGGCCGAGACCGTCACGGCCGAGCAGGAGCTGATCGCCCCGGCGGTGTTAGCGAAGCTCACGGTTCCGCTGGGCGCGCCGCTGCCGGGAGCCGTCACCGTGATCAGTGCGGTCGCGGTGTACGGGGTGCCGACGATCGGCGCGTCGGTGCTGGTGCTCACCGCAGTCGTGGTCGCGGCCACCGAGACGGCCTGATCCAACGGAGCGGCGGTCGAACTCGTGAAGTTCGCGTCGCCGTTGTAGGCCGCCGTGATGGTGTGCTCGGACGGCCGGAACCCCGCGCTCACCGGGCAGACGGCCTCGCCGGCTGTGGAGACCGATTGGGCAGCGCAGCCGGGGAGGTTGATCCCGTCGGCCTGGAACTCGACGGAGCCCGAGGGCTGGCCAGCACCGGGGGCCACCACGTCGACCGACGCCGTGAAGGTGACCGGTTGCCCGGAGACGGCGGAGGTGACGTCGCTGGTGAGCGCAGTCGTCGTGGCCGCCGGGTTCACCTGGACGATGAGCAGGTTCGGCGCGCTCGCACCGGCGGCGAAGGAATCGTCACCGGTGTAGGTGAGGTCGATCGGGTAGGAACCGGCCGGCAGCCCGTTGGACAGGACGCAGGTCCCAGCGCCGCCGCTCAAGGTCACCGATCCGCAACCGCCGAGGGTCGCGCCATTGCTGGCGAACCGGACGGTTCCGGTCGCATTCGGGCTGACGCCCACGCTCGCGACGGTCGCGGTGAGGATGAGCTGGTTGCCCGTCACGGTGGGGTTCTGGTTCGCGGTGGCGGTCACGGTGACCGGAGCCTTGGTGACGTTGAGGGTTCCGGCCACGTAGTTGATGGTGTAATTCGGGCCCGCGTCGGCGCCGCTGCAGGTGATCGGGTACGAGCCGACGGCGGAGTGGGCCGGCGCGACCACGCAGGTCGGCGCGGTGCTCAGGGCGTCGGAGCCCATCAGGCCGCCGGTCGTGGAGCTGAAGGTGGGATCGGGTTGCCCGAAGGTCCGCGATTGGTTGTCGGCGGTGATGGTCAGCGTCCACGGCTGAACCGACTCGGTCAGCACGGTGGAGGTCGATCCGGCGAACGCGTTGTCGCCGGCGTAGACCGCCTTGATCAGATGCTGGGCGGCCGCCGGGTAGCTCATCGTGCAGGTCGCGACGCCGGCGGCGTTGAGGGCGACCGCGGTGCACGCCGGGATAGCGGCGCTCCCGTCGTAGAAGGTCACCGGCCCGGTCGCCGTGCCGGTCTGGCCGCCGGCGCCGCCGACGGTCGCGGTGTAGACGATGGATTGGCCGATCGAGGACATCGTGGTGGAGGCGGTGAGGGCGGTCGTGCTGGCCGGGACCACCGGCGCGAGGAAGCTGAACGTCCGACCGAGGTCCTTCTGAACGTCGGTGATGAGGCCCGTCTTGGAGGTCAACCCGTCGTTGTACCAGACGGTGTCGCCGTTGTCCTCGACCAGCTGGACGGCCGCGCCGGCGATCAGCGGGTCGGGAACGTTGACGATGGTCTCCCACGAGCCCTGGCTGTCGCCGGCGGGGATCAAGGGCAGCGCGGTGCTCGAGGCCAGCGGCTGGTGGGTGACGTTGCCGTCCCAGGTGTAGAGCTTGAACGAGTTGTTGGTGCCGTCGGCGGTGCCGGCCAGGACGAGGTATTGGCCGTCGGCGTTCATCCGGATGTCGCGGATGCCGAGTCCGCCCAAGTTCCAGAACATCGGGGCGCCGAAGGTGGCCTTGGTGGTCCCCGGGTTCCCGTTCGCGGTGAGGGCGGCCAGGTTGGTCACGGGGACGACCAGGGCCTGGGTGCGGGAGCTGGTCGACTGCAGCGGCGCCCGGAAGGCGATGTAGGCGGTGGTCGAGCTGCCGGCCGCGAACTCCATGCCTTCCACGTCGAAGGCGTCGCTTTCGTGCCCGCCCAGACCGGAGGCGGCCGACGCGGCCAGACCGAGCTTGTTGGCGCCCAACCCGTGCCCGTTGTTCTGGTCCCAGGCGATCATGTCGGCCCGGATGCCGGAGTAGCTGCCCTGGTAGGTCAGGGTGGTGGAGGCGCCGGACCCGGAGATGGTGGCCGCGAACAGGGTGTTGCGGGTCGGGGCCAGGTCGCCGGAGTTGGAGTTGGACATCGAGCCGGTCCAGTAAATGGTGTTGCCGACCCGGGCCGAGGCTTCGATGTCGATCTCGGTGGTCCCGGCCGGAACCACGCTGGTGAAGTCGAACGTCTTCACCGGGTCGCCGGACTGGCCCTCCTGGTAGAGCCGCAGGATGTTGCTCTCGTCGTCGCCGGCGATCAGGTACCCGCCGCCGACCTCGATGGCGGTGGAGAAGTTGCCGGCGCCGGCGTAGTAGCGGTCGCTGCTGTCGCCGAGGTTGGCCGAGACCGCGTAGCTGATCGTGGTCGAGGTGGTGCTGGCGTCCGGCGCGGTGGCCTTCAGGGTGATCGTCGAGTAGCCGACGGCGCCGGGGGTGACGGTCAGCGTTCGGGTGGCGCCGGTGCCGGACAGGCTGATCCCGGCCGTAGGCGCGACGGTGGTGTTCGACGAGGTCGCGGTCAGGCTGAGCTGCGTCGGGTCGTAGAGGTTGTCGCCGACGGTGATGGGCAGCGTCGCGTTGGTCGGATCGCCGAGGGTGGCCGGCAGCCCGGTGTGGGCCGGGGTGAGGGTCGGGACGGAGGGCGGCGTGGTGACGGTGCCGCCGGAGCCGATCGTGGTGCCGGGGGCGAACGCCACGCCACGGAACGTCTCTTTGCTCGGTGCGGTCGCGATCAGGGTCGCGCTGCCGCTGAGGTTGCCCGCGGTTCCGCCCGAGTCGGTGATCGAGTACAGCGTTCCCGCCGTCGAACTGGCCCCGCTGGAGGTCGCGAAGATCGATACCACTCCGTTGACGTCATTGGCGGTGACGCCGGTGACCGCGGCGACGCTGACCGAGCCCTTGGACACCCAGGAGCTTCCGCTCAGCGAGTACTTGACGATCGCGCCCGCGCTGTTGTCGGCGACGTACATGGTGTCCGGCGCGGTGCCGGTGCCCAGCGTCAGCAGCGAGTACGCGTACGGGCCGGTGGGCGGCGAGGCGAAGGCGAGGTTGGCCGGGGTCAGCGAACCAGAGGTCGGCAGCCCGCTGCCGACGGTCGCGACCGTGACCGATGCCTTGGTCGGGTCGGCCGAGGTGTAAAGCTGGTTGTTGAAGACACTGACCTGACGCACGTTCTTGTAGGTGCTGTTGGTGATCGTGGTGCCGGTGCTCGCCCCGACGGCCGCGTACTGGATGCCGCCGGCCGCGCCGCCGACCCAGACGTGGGTGCCGTCGACGGTGGTCGCGCTGCGCGGGTTGGTGCCGTCAGCGAACGTGGTCAACGAGGTCGTGGTGTTGACGGCGCCGGTCGTGCCCACGACGGCGACGGTGCGCGGCATGGTCGCCGAGGCGGTGCCGGACACGCTCGAGGTGCCCACGGGGGCGTTGTACCCGGTGGCGGTCAGGTAACTCCCGTTGGGCGACAA
>JAOPUY010000523.1 GCA_025963265.1 Frankiales bacterium
CGGCCGGCGCGCAACTGGCCCGGCTCAGCGTCGCCGCGGTCGGGGTCGGGGTCGGGGTCCGGCCCGGTCCGGGCTGGCGAGTGACCTCGGTCAAGCGCCTGCGACGGTTGGCTGAGTTGGTGGGCGAGGGCCCGCCTGGCTGCGGCTCGGACTGGCCGACTGAGCCCTAGCGTCGCCGGCGCTCCCATCTCAGGGCGACCACCGCTCAAAAAGCGTCCCCGCGGGGACGCTTTTGTGCGTGCGCTTCCGGGCTCGCGCCGCCTTCGCTTCCTCCAAAACTTCCAGACTCGCGCCGGCGGCCTAGCCCAGCGGGCTGCGGGCTGAGGACACGGCCCGCTGATCGATCCCGCCGCCGCGGCCGATGAAGGAACCGAAGGCGACCCGGGTGTGCCGCACACAGGTCACCTGAACGGTCATCCCGTCGGCGGAGAGTCCGCCACTGGTGCGCACATCGGCAATCCCCGCCCGGGCCAGGTAGCTGGCCACCGCGTCTTCCGCGCCGCTCAACTCGATCGCCCCGCGGTCATTGCCCCCGCCGTGCAGTGCCTGACCGCTCGCCGAGTTCGCGGCGGCCAGCGACGCCCCGTCGCAGATGGACTGCAGATCGCGTTGGTCGGTGAACGCGCCGCTGACCGCGGTGGCGCCGGCAACGAACAGCATCGCGATCAAGAAGAAGCCGAGCACGAGCGGAATCGTGGAGCCCTCATCGCCGGTTGGTTCGCTGACCCCCGAATGGACCCGGCCGCGAGCCGGGATCGGGCCGCGTCGCCCGCGCCGCCCGCGGCCCCCGCGTCGACCAGCCCTGGAAAGACATCTCACACCACCAATGCTGGCAAATCGGTCCGCCACTGCGCAGCCGAACACGGAATCTGTGGAAAAGTCGTCAACGTGTCATTCGACGGCAAGAACGGGAGCCAACCGCGCGGCCCCATCGCAGACCAGCCGCGGATCGTCGTCATGGGCGTGTCCGGCAGCGGTAAAACGACCGTCGGCCTGCTCCTGGCCCAGCGTCTCCAGCTTCCGTTCGAGGATGCCGACGACCTGCACAGCGAAGCGGCCCGGGCCAAGATGGCGGCGGGCCAACCGCTCACCGACGAGGACCGCGAGCCCTGGCTGGTCCGCTGCGCCCAGTGGCTCGCGGCGCAGAAATACGGTGGCGTCCTGGCGTGTTCCGCCCTCAAGCGGAGTTACCGCGACCTCCTTCGAACGGGCAACGACTCACTATGTTTCCTGCACCTAGCCGGCGACCCCGCGGTCGTCGCCGAACGGGTCGCCGAGCGCCAGCACCATTACATGCCGAGCTCGCTGGTGCCCTCGCAATATCAGGCCTTGGAACCCCTCCAGCCGGACGAGTTAGGCGTCGCGGTGGACTTCACACTCGGCCCGTCGGCCATCGTCGACCGCTTCCTGGAAGCGGGTCCGGTGAGACGCCGCTCGTGAGTCGTGTAAGAATCACGTTAAACACGTATCTTGGCATCCGCTGAGAACTCGTTCATCATCGTGGCGCATAAGTGCGGTACCGTGCGCGCTGCGTAGCCGTTTCTCAGGCACAGGCAAGTTCAGCAGGACCAGCGAAGGTCGCCCGCGACGGCGACCAACCGCCGCCTTGGGCGGCAACGACGGGAGAGTTCAGTGCCACCACGGAAAAGAGTCAGCACGGGAAACAAGCTCGTGATCGTCGAGTCGCCCTCCAAGGCGAAGACGATCGGCGGCTACCTCGGCGCCGGTTACACGGTCGAGGCGTCCATCGGGCATATCCGGGACCTGCCCCGCAACGCGGCCGACGTCCCAGCGGCCTACAAGGGACAGCCCTGGGCCCGCTTGGGGGTCAACACCGAGCAGGACTTCGAGCCGCTCTACGTGGTGAGCCCCGATCGCAAAGCGCAAGTCAGCAAGCTGAAGGCGTTGGTCAAGAACGCCGACGAGGTCTACCTGGCCACTGATGAGGACCGCGAAGGCGAGGCCATCGCCTGGCACCTGGTCCAGGAGCTCAAGCCGACCGTCCCGGTCCGCCGGATGGTCTTCCACGAGATCACCCCGCAGGCCATCGCCCGGGCGGTCGCCGAGCCCCGCGAGATCGACGCCGACCTGGTCGACGCGCAGGAGACCCGTCGCATCCTCGACCGCCTGTACGGCTACGAGGTGTCGCCGGTGCTGTGGAAGAAGGTGCTGCCCAAGCTCTCGGCCGGCCGGGTCCAATCGGTGGCCACCCGGATCGTCGTCGAGCGCGAGCGCCAGCGGATGGCCTTCCGCACCGCCAACTACTGGGACATCGAGGGCACCTTCGCCCCGGCCCAGCGCAAGCCGGGCGACCCCGAGACCTTCAACGCCAACCTGGTCGCCCTCGGCGACGAGCGGATCGCCACCGGACGGGACTTCGAGGCCACCACCGGCCGCGCCTCCAGCGACGTCCTACACCTGGACGAGGCCGGCGCCCGCGGGCTCGCCGCCCGGCTCGAGGGCGTCGACTTCGAGGTCACCCGGGTCGAGGAGAAGCCCTACCGTCGCCGTCCGTACCCGCCGTTCATGACCTCCACCCTGCAGCAGGAGGCCGGCCGCAAGATGCGCTGGTCCTCCCAGGTGACGATGCGCGTGGCCCAGCGGCTGTATGAGAACGGCTACATCACCTATATGCGGACCGACTCGACGAACCTGTCCGAGACGGCGCTGTCGGCCGCCCGGTCCCAGGCGCGCGAGCTATACGGCGACGCCTACGTCCCGGCCGAGCCGCGGCACTACTCCCGCAAGGTCAAGAACGCTCAGGAGGCCCACGAGGCCATCCGGCCCGCCGGCGACTCCTTCCGCACGCCCGGGCAGCTGGCCTCGTCGCTGTCTTCGGACGAGTTCCGGCTCTACGAGCTGATCTGGCAGCGCACCCTGGCCTCGCAGATGGCCGACGCGGTGGGCACCACCCTCTCGATCCGGCTGGCCGGCACCTCGGTCGCCCAGGAGCGGGCCGAGTTCGCCACGTCGGGCCGGACCATCACGTTCCCCGGCTTCCTCCGGGCCTACGTCGAGGACACCGACGACGCGGGCTCCGAGGACGGCGAGCGGGACGACAGTGAGCGCCGGCTGCCCCAACTGGCTCGCAACGACGCGCTCGGCGTGCGTCAGCTCGAGCCGTCCGGCCACTCGACCACGCCGCCCTCGCGCTACACCGAGCCCTCGCTGGTCAAAGCGATGGAGGAGCTCGGCATCGGCCGCCCGTCCACGTACGCCTCGATCATGCAGACCATTCAGGATCGCGGCTACGTGTGGAAGAAGGGCGCGGCTCTCGTCCCGACCTGGGTCGCCTTCGCCGTCGTCGGCTTGCTCGAAGGCCACTTCGGCCGACTGGTCGATTACGGCTTCACCGCCTCGGTCGAGAACGACCTGGACTCCATCGCCGGCGGCACCATGTCGCGGGTCGACTGGCTGCGCAAGTTTTACTTCGGCTCGACTCCGGCCGAGCTGGCCAAAGAGGACGCTGCCCGCATCTCGGCTCAGGGCGGTCTGAAGAAGCTGATCGCCGAGCGCCTGGAGGACATCGACGCCCGTGGCGTCAACTCGATCCAGCTCTTCGGCCCTGACAGCGGCATCGTCGTCCGAGTCGGGCGCTACGGCCCGTACGTCCAAGAGGGCGGGGCGGAGTCCGATCGACGAGCCTCCGTGCCAGAGGACCTAGCGCCGGACGAGCTCACGCCCGAGAAGGTGGAGGAGCTGCTCTCGGCTCCCTCCGGAGACACCATCCTCGGCCCGGACCCGACCAGCGGACGCGAGATCACGGCCAAGAACGGCCGCTACGGCCCCTACGTCACCGACGGCGAGCGGACCGCCTCGTTGTTCAAGACGATGTCGATCGACACGCTCAGCATCGACGAGGCGGCCAAGCTGCTGACGCTGCCGCGGGTCGTCGGGGTGGACACCACCGCCGGCGAGGACGGGGCGGCCAAGGGCGTCGAGATCACCGCCCAGAACGGCCGTTACGGCCCGTACATCAAGCGAGGCACCGACTCGCGTTCGCTGGAGGCCGAGGAGCAGCTGTTCACGGTGTCCCTGGACGAGGCGTTGGCCATCTTCGCCCAGCCCAAGCTGCGCGGGCGCCGCGCTGCTGCCGCGCCGCCGTTGAAGGAGCTCGGCGTCGACCCGGTCTCGGAGAAGCCGATGGTCGTCAAGGACGGTCGCTTCGGTCCCTACGTCACCGACGGCGAGACCAACGCCTCCCTGCGTCGGGACGACTCGGTGGAGGAGATCACCGACGAGCGCGCCTCGGAGCTGCTCGCCGATCGCCGCGCGCGTGGACCGGTGAAGAAGAAGGCGGCCGCCAAAAAGGCTCCGGCCAAGAAAGCTGGCGCCCGCAAGGTCGCGGCCAAGAAGGCCGCCCCCAAGAAGGTCGCCGCTAAAAAGGCCTAAAAGGCCTTGTCACAGCTGCTGGAACTCGATGCGATTGCCGAACGGGTCGGCGGTGTGGAACCGGGTCACTCCGGGGATCTCGCCGTCGGCCCGCTGGCAGGGCAATCCAGCTGCGGTGAGCGTGGCTTGCAACCCGTCCAAGTCGCTGACCAGAAACGCCGGATGTGCCTTCTGCGCCGGGACAAACGGTTCCTCGACGCCTAAGTGCAGCACCGCCGCTCCGGAGCGGAACCAGCAGCCGCCGCGAGCGGCGAGCGCGGCCGGCTTAGGCAGCTCGGTCATGGCCAGCGGGCCGCCGTAGAACTCCCGGGCTGCGGGCTCGCCACCGCGGGGAATGGCGACTTGGACGTGGTCGTAACCGGCGATGATCGACTCGGCCATTATTGCCTCCGGCTTACGGGCGTTGGGCTTGTGGGCCCCGGTAGA
>JAOPUY010000258.1 GCA_025963265.1 Frankiales bacterium
GCGTTATCTCCAAGTGCAGCAGGCCGAGGAAGCCGCAGCGGAAGCCGAAGCCCAGCGCGCCCGAGGATTCCGGCTCATAGACCAGCGCCGCGTCGTTGAGCCGCAGCCGGTCCAGAGCGTCGCGCAGCAACGGGAAGTCCGAGCCGTCGATCGGGAACAGGCCGGAGTAGACCATCGGGTTGGGGTCGCGGTAACCGCCGAGGGCCTCGGTGGCCGGCTTGGCCGCGTCGGTGACGGTGTCGCCGACCTTGGACTGCCGGACGTCCTTCACCCCGGTGATGAGGTAGCCGACCTCGCCCACGCCCAAGCCCTTGGACGGCACCGGCTCGGGCGAGATCACCCCGACCTCGAGCAGTTCGTGGGTGGCCCCGGTCGACATCATCTTGATCTTCTGCCGGGGCAGGATCTTGCCGTCGATGACTCGGACGTAGGTGATGACGCCGCGGTAGATGTCATAGACCGAGTCGAAGATCATCGCCCGGGCCGGGGCGTCGGCCACGCCGACCGGCGGCGGCACGTCGCGGCAGATGCGGTCCAGCAACGCCTCGACGCCCTGGCCGGTCTTGGCTGAGACCCGCAGCACGTCGTCGGGCTCGCAGCCGAGGATGTGCGCGATCTCGGCCGCGTAGAGGTCGGGCTGGGCGGCCGGCAAGTCGATCTTGTTGAGCACCGGGATGACGGTCAGGTCGTTCTCCAGCGCCAGGTAGAGGTTGGCCAGGGTCTGGGCCTCGATGCCCTGCGCGGCGTCGACCAGCAGCACCGCCGCTTCGCACGCGGCTAGCGACCGGGAGACCTCGTAGGTGAAGTCGACGTGGCCGGGCGTGTCGATCATGTGCAGGGTGAAGTCGGTGAAGCTCTTGGGGTCGGCCGGATCACTCACTCGCCAGGGCATCCGGACGTTTTGCGACTTGATCGTGATGCCGCGTTCGCGCTCGATGTCCATCCGGTCGAGGTACTGGGCCTTGGCCTGGCGCGGGTCGAGCACGCCGGTCAGCCGCAGCATCTGATCGGCCAACGTCGACTTTCCGTGATCGATGTGGGCGATGATCGAGAAATTGCGGATGCGCGACGGCGACGTGTCACCGGGCGGACTCGGGATCGCGGGCACAGGCTGCTTTCTGCTGATGTGTCGGTACTCGATTGTCCCACGGTGGGCGGGTCCGGTTCGCGATGGCAACCGCGCTCAGCGATGATGGGCCGATGAGCACACCGAACCCCGATGCCCGCGCCGTCGTCGAATACCGGATTCCGGCGCTGTCGCTGCAGGCCGGCGACCTCGTCAACACCTCGCCCGGCGGCGACGACGACTGGCAGCAGGTGCTGTCGGTGCACACCAAAGAGACCCCCGGCGCCGAGCCTGAGCCCGCAGCGCTGATCGCCGAGATCGGCGATCGTTACGTCGTCGTGCGGCTGACCGACATCGCCCCGGTCGACACCCCGGTCTACTTCGCCGAGGGCACTGCCTTCGGCTACGGCGCGGGCGACGGCGAGTCCGTCGGCGGGACTGAGGCGGGCGCGGACAGCCTGGTCGCCGAGCTCGTCTCCGAGCCGGACGCGGCCCGGGTGTTCCTCTATACCCGGTATGAGTTGGTCACCGTCCGATCCTGAGCCCCAGCTGCTCGGGGCGGGGCCCGCGCGGGCGCTGGAGCCGCGCGGGCGCGATTTGAGTCACGCGTCCGCGCGCTGGTAGTCTGGCGAGGTTGTCCGTGGTGGGCATCAGCACCATCTCGAGCACGACTCCTTCGAATTAAGGCACAGAGGCAACTTCGTGGCGAATATCAAGTCCCAGATCAAGCGCATCAAGACCAACGAGACGGCTCGGCTGCGCAACAAGAGCGTGAAGAGCTCGCTCAAGACGGCGATCCGCTCGTTCCGCGACGCCGCTGAGTCCGGTGACAAGGACAAGGCCTCGACTGCCTTCACCCACGCCGCGCGCCAGCTGGACAAGGCCGTGAGCAAGGGCGTCATTCACGCCAACCAGGCCGCCAACAAGAAGTCGGCGATGGCCCAGCGCACCAACGCGCTCTAGTTCGCTCCGCCACTGGCGCTCAGCGCCGGTAGCAACCAAGCCCGCATAGCCACCCGGATGTGAGTCCGCTGGCCTGCGGGCTTTGTGCTGTCCGCTCAACGGTCGGGCCGAGCAGTCAGGCTGAGCAGTCAGGCTGTGCGGCCCCGGGCGAATCAGGCTGAGCGGCCCCGGGCGGCGGTGATCCGGCGGATCGCCGACTCCAGCGCGTAATCCGGATCCGCGGCGGCGCCCTTGACGTCGGCGTTCAGACTGGCCGCGATCCCGAGGGCCTGCTCGAAACCGGCTTCGGTCCAGCCCCGCGCCTGAACGCGGGCCCGCTTGACCTTCCACGGCGGCATGCCCAACGACGAGGCGAGCGCGAACGGATCCCCCGGGCCGGCGCCGGTCACCTTGGCCACCGAGCGGACTCCCTCGGCGATCGCGTCGGCGATGAGCACCGGCGGCACTCCGACGTTGATGGCCCACCGCAGGTTGGACAGCGCGCCGGCCACATTGCCGATGACGACCTCGTCGGCCACCGCGAAGCCGGTCACCTCGGCGCGGCCACGGTGGTACGCCGCGACGGCGGCGACGTCGATCGAGCCGCCGGTGTCGCCGATGAGCTGGGCGACCACTGCGGAGATCTCGCGTAGATCGCTCCCGACCGCCTCGATCAAGGCGGCTGCGGCGTCGGCGGTGATCCGGCCGGAGAACCGGCGGATCTCACTGCGCAGAAAGGCGGCCCGATCCTCGGCCCGGGTCAGCTTCGCGCAGGCGATCTCGGCGGGCCGGGCCCGGCGGAGGGCGTCGAGCACCGCCTTGCCTTTGCCGCCGCCGGCGTGCTCGACGACGATGAACGTGTCCGGGTCGGTGTCCAGCAGCATCGGGATGACCGCTTTGGCGGCGGCCGCGTTGAGGTCCTGCCCGGCCCGCAGCACGATCAGCCGGCGGCCGCCGAACAGCGAGGGGCTGAGCAGTTGAATCAGCTCCACCGCCTCGAGGCCGTTGGCGTTCGTCTCGTGCACCTCGGCATCGGGATCAGAGTCCAGCAGCGCCCGCCGGAGGTCATCGAGGGCTCGGCTGACCAGGAATTCCTCATCGCCGACGACCAGGGTCAACGGCGTGAGCTCGACGGCGGCGGGCGCGGCGGCTGGCATGGCCACATCTTGTCACGCCGGTCTGACCGGCCCAGGGCGATGCGGTGGGCTGGGCTGTCTGGTGCTGGGCAGCGCCCGACAGCGCTCTCACGGCGCTCGGATGGCCACCGCGCTCGCCCGGACCTTCACCGCTAACCGCCCCGACTGCTGGACCACTGCGATGTCGCCTTCGGTGTCGGTGCGATGCAGCGGGACGCCGAGGCGGGCCAGCTCGTTGAGCAGCACCGGCGAGGGATGGCCGTAGTCGTTGTCCCGACCGACCGAGACCAGCGCGACCGAGGCGTGCACCGCCCGCAGGAAGGCCGGATCGGAGTACGCGCTGCCGTGGTGCGGCACCTTGAGGATGTCGGCCCGCAGGTCCACGCCCGCGCTCAGCAGGTCGTCCTGGGCCTCGATCTCGGCGTCGCCCGGCATCATGATCCGCCGGCCGGCCACGGTGACCCTCGCGACCAGGGAGGAGTTGTTCGGATCAGAGCGAGTGCCCTTGAACGCGATGCGGGGCCCGAGCAACTCGACGAGGACCTGGTGGCCGTCAGCGCCTACTTGGAAACTCGCCCCAGCCGACGCGGTCTGCAATCGCACGCCGCGCTCAGCCAGCGCCCGCTCGGCCAATTCGTGCCCGCTCGCCGGGTCGGCCAGCGGCGACGTGATCGCGGCGTCGACTCGTCGTCCATGCAGCGCGCCGGCGATGCCGCCGACATGGTCCAGATGAGAATGGGTCAGGATCAGCAGGGGAATCCGAGTCACACCGAGCTCGCTCAGGCAGCGATCCATCGGGATCGGGTCGGGCCCGGTGTCGACGACGACTGCTTGGTGCGGGCCGGCGTAGATCGCCAGTCCGTCGCCTTGGCCGACGTCGCAGGCGGTGATCAGCCAGCCGGTCGGCGGCCAGGCGATGACCAGTGAGCGAACCGGAATCTGAATGAGCAGAGCGACCAACGCGAATACGGCCAGCACCGCCCGGACACTGGGACGGCGCACCAGGATGACCAGCAGCAAGCTCACGGCAGCCAGCAGCCCGGCCCCCAGCACGCCGCTGGGCCAGGGCAGGATCGCGCCCGGTGAGGATCCGAAGCGCTCGGCGACCAGGACGAGCCACCGGCACGGCCATCCGGCTAACTGGGCCAGCAACGCGGCGGCCGGCGACCAGACCACCGACAGCGCGGCCGCCAGCACCCCGAGGATGGTGGCCGCGGTGACGACCGGCTCGGCCAAGACGTTGGCCGGGATCGCCACCAGGCTGAACTGGCCGCTGATCCCGACCACGATCGGCGCGGTCACCAGGTGCGCGGCGGCGGCGATCATGACCGGTTCGGCCAGCGCCGCCGGCACTCCGCGGGACCGGGCCGCGGCCACCCAGCCCGGCGCCACCAGCAGCAGGGCGGCAGTGGCCGAGACGGAGAGCGCGAAGCCCAAGTCCAGCGCGAGCGCGGGCTGCCAGCACAAGAGCACCAGGACGGCCGCGGCCAACGCGGGCACGGCGGAGCGTTGCCGTCCGGTGGCCAGGCCGGTCAGCGCGATCGCGCTCATCACCGCCGCCCGCAACACGCTCGGCGACGGGCGGGCCACCACCACGAAGGCCAGCAGCACCACGCCGCCGACGAGCGCAATCGTCCGCGGCGAGGCCCGGGCCCGGCGCAACAACATCGCCACCGCGCCGATCAAAATACTGCAGTTAGTGCCCGACACGGCCACCAAATGCGTCAGCCCGGCCACCCGAAATCGCTCGGCCAACACGGGATCCAGTTGGCTGGTGTCACCGTCCACCAGCCCGGGAAGCAGACCGCGCTCCTCCAGCGGCAGTCCGCTGGCCGCGCGCCGCAGGCCAGCCCGCACCGCGCCCGCGCCGCGCTGCCACCAGGGCGGACGTCCCAGCAACTGCGGCGTCGTGGTCACGGTCAGGGTCGCCGCCGTCAGCTCGCCGGCGAACGGCGGCGACAACCGGGCGTCCACCCGAACCCGTTGGCCAGGCAGCAGGTCCTGCCAGGACTGAGCGGGAGCCAGCAGCACGGCCGAGCCGGTGAGCGCCCGCCGCCGCCCGCCGGCCAGCTCAGCGATCACCCGGACGTCGAGGATCTCCCGGCTCACGCCGCTCGGCGCCCGCGCGGCCAGCGGCCGCGGATCGCCGGTGAGGACGACTTCGACGCTGACTTGCTGATGACGCGCGGCCAGGGCGGCCAGCTCACCGCTGCCGACCGCGTGCACCCGAATGGCCAGCGGTCCGAGCGCGAGGGTGATCGCCCCGGCCACAAACGCCGTCGACAGCAGAGCCGGCTGTTCCCCGGGCCGGTCTCGCCGCGCGGCGATGAGCAGCGCGAGGAGGCCCAGCACCAGAAAGCAGCCGGCGGCCAGGGTGAGAACCCGCGCCGAACGGGCCAAACCCCAGATCAACGCGGCCCAGACGGCGACCACGGCCAGCGCCAGCCGCAGATCTACCCGCTCGACCCCCACGTCGGCGACCATCAGCCGACGCTCACCAGCGGCGCCAGATCAGCGAATTTCGCATCGCCGATGCCGGAGACCGAGTTGAGCTGCTGCACGCTGTCGAACCGTCCGTGAGCCGTGCGCCAGTCGATGATCCGCTGAGCGAGCACCGGGCCCACGCCGGGCAACGCGTCCAGCTGGGTCTCGGTCGCCGCGTTCAGGTCCAAGGGCCCAGCCGCCGCGGTGCTGGACCCGCCTGCGGAGCCGTCGGCCGCCGAGGTGTCGACCGCGGGCGGCGGGGCCGAGCTCGCACCCGCGACGCCGACCGCGAGCTGTTCACCGTCGACCAGCTTGCGAGCGAGATTCAGCCGGGCCAGATCGGTGCCACCCACCGCGCCACCGGCGGCTCGCACCGCGTCATCGACCCGAGCGCCGGCCGCGAGCCGGTAGACCCCGGGATGGCGCACCTTGCCGACCACATCGACCACGACCGCCGCTGAGCCCGAAGCCGAGGCCGAGCCCGGGGACGAGACCAAGCCCGAGGCCGAGCCCGAGGCCGAGGCCGCTGGGCTCGCCGGGCCATCCGAAGTCGCGGACGCGCCCGCAGCCGACCC
>JAOPUY010000586.1 GCA_025963265.1 Frankiales bacterium
CGATCGGATCTGACCGAGGATCGCGCTGTGAGCCGGGCTCTCCAACACGATCGCCTTGGCTTCGGAGTCGGTCAGAATCCATTCGACCTGCTCAGCCGAGGAGGTCTCATAAATCGGTACGACCACCGCGCCGAGGGCGAGGATCGCGAAGTCGAAGAGCGTCCACTCGTAGCGGGTCTTGCTGAGCAGCGCGACTCGGTCGCCGGTGTCGACGCCCGCGGCCAGCAGACCCTGGGCCACTTCGCGCACCTGCTCGGCGAACTGGGCTGAGGTGATGTCGGTCCAACTGGGGGCCGGTTGCGCCTGGCCCGTCGCTGGCTCGGCGGCCTCGGTCAGCACTTGGATGGCGACGTGTTCGGGACGGTTGAGCGCGTTGTTGAACACGTAGCGGGCAACGCTGTTCTCAGTGGGAGTCCCCAGACTCGGGATGGTCAGCTCGCGCACGGGCTAGGCACCTTTCACCTTGGTCGTCATCCGGTTCGACGCGCAGGTTCGTTGCGATCGGAGGGAGGCGACCGTTGTCTCGAACGGTAACGCTTTCTCTGGCGTTGCTCCACACCCTGGCCAGTCGGGCGGGGCCAAGCGGGGCCGCCCCGGGCCGTCGTCGGTCGGCTGTGCCATCCTGCCGCGGTGGGCCGCGATCGGAATCTCCAGGTGAACCTGGTCGATGAGACGTGGATCGACGCCGCCCCGCCGCGGGTCGCCGCCGCCGTCGCCGAACCGGCGGCCTGGTTGTCGTGGTGGCCCGGGCTGACGTTGACCCTCACCCTCGATCGGGGCCTTCAGGGCCGGCAATGGGCGGCGTCCGGCCCCTGGGAGGGCTCGATCGAGATCTGGCTGGAGCCGATGCTGGGCGGGGTGCTGCTGCACCACTACTTGCGGTTGCGTCGTGCCGAGTCGGGCCGGGGGGACGGGGATGGACCGCTGCGTAGGCGGATCGGGCCCGGCCGCCACGCCGAGCGGGACTTCGCCTGGCACGCCAAGCGGGTGTTCTGGCAGCTTAAAGACGAGCTGGAGGCAACCGGTAACCTTCGGCCATGCCCGATCAGTCAACCCAGTCGATCCTCGTGAACGCCAGCCCGGCCACGGTGATGGCCGTCATCGCTGACTTCGACTCCTATCCGAAATGGGCAAAATCGGTAAAGTCGGCGGTCGTGACCAAGGTCGGCGGCGACGGTCGACCGGAGCAGGTCGAGTTTCGCCTGGACGCGGGCGCGATCCGGGACGAATACGAGCTGGCCTACATCTGGGACGACGACCGCTCGGTGTCCTGGAACTTGATCAAGGGCCAGATGCAGAAGTCGCAGCGCGGCTCGTATGAGTTGCTGGCCCGGCCCGAGGGCACCGAGGTGACGTACTCCCTGACCGTGGACCTGGCGATACCGATCCTCGGTCTGCTCAAGCGAAAAGCGGAGAAGGTCATCATGGACACCGCGTTGAAGGAGCTGAAGAAGCGCGCTGAGGCGCTCTGAGCGGTGCTGAGCCGTTAGATAATCGCCACGTCGTCGATCACGCGGAGGGGAACAGATGAGCGATTCCGATGCCCGGCCCGAGCCGGGCCCGCTGGGCGAGGAGGCCGCGAAGCTGTTCGCCGCCGCTCAGCAGTGGTGGGATCGCGGACCAGGTGGCGCGTTGCGGCTGGATCGACCCGAGCTGACTGAGCGCCTGACTCAGTTCCAGAGCACGGCCGCGATGCTGCTCCGCGGCTTGGCCGATGTCCTCGAGCCACCGCCGGCCGGCGCCGCGCCGGCCTCGCCCCCGGCGTCGCCGAGCGATCTCGGCGAGGACTGAATGAGCCTGGCCATCGGGGTCGACATCGGCGGCACCAAGGTCCTGGCCGGGGTGGTCGACGAGGCCGGGCAGGTCATCGCCACCACCCGACGGGCGACGCCGAGCCGCGACGTGGTCGAGACCGAGGCGGTCATCGTCGAGGCGGTCACTGAGCTGATGGGCCGGTACCAGATCTCGGCCGTCGGCATCGGGGCCGCCGGCTGGATCGCCAACGATCACGCCACCGTGCTGTTCTCGCCGCACCTGGCCTGGCGCAACGAGCCGCTGCGTGACGCCCTGGCCGAGGCGATCGGGGTCCCCGTGCTCGTCGAGAACGACGGCAACGCCGCGGCCTGGGCCGAGTACCGCTTCGGCGCGGCCCGCGACTTCGAGGTGGCGGTCATGGTCACGCTCGGCACCGGAATCGGCGGCGGCCTGGTGCTGGGCGGCTCGCTCTACCGCGGCGCCTTCGGCGTCGGTTGCGAGTACGGGCTCATGACGGTCGTCCCCGACGGACGCCGCTGCGCGTGCGGCAACCGCGGTTGCTGGGAGATGTACGCCTCCGGCACCGCCCTGGCTCGGGACGCGATGGAGTTGGCCGACAGCTCGACCGTGAGCGCCCACCGGCTGATGGAACTGGCCGGCGGCCAGCGCGCGGCCTTGACCGGGCAACTGGTCACCGAGGCCGCCCGCGAGGGCGACGCGGCGGCGGTGGAGATCTACACCGAGATGGGCCGCTGGCTGGGCCGCGGCCTGGCCAACCTCGCCGCGGTGCTGGATCCCTCGGTGTTCGTCATCGGTGGCGGCGTCTCCGAGGCGGGCGATCTGCTACTGGCTCCGGCCCGCCAGGCCTTCTCCGAGACGCTCACTGGCCGCGGCTTCCGGCCGGCGGCCGAACTCCGGTTAGCCGCGCTGGGTCCGGAAAGCGGATTGGTGGGCGCAGCCGACTTAGCGCGGTCCAGTCGTCCGCAAGCTGGCTGATCTCGCCCGGCGTCCCGGCGAGCGGTCGCTCGGGGGAAGGCGCGATCTGCGCGAGCTGAGCCAGATACGGCTCCTCGGCGGCCAGCCAGTCGAGCTCGGCTGCGCCCAGCGGGCCGTCCCGGGCCCGCCACCGCCGCTCTCGCTCACGCCGGCCCACGGCCAGCACGAGGCCCAGAGCGACCGCCGGTCCGCAGGCCGCTATCGAGGACAGGCCTTCGACCAAGAGCACCGGAGTGACGGGCACCTCGACCTGATCGGCGAATGCGCCGCGGACCCAGTCATAGCGTCGGTACCGCCCGGGCCGCCCCGCAGCCAGCGGGACCAGCACGTCGTGCTGCAGCCGGGGCCAGAAGCCGAATTGATCGGCCCAACCATTGAGCAGGTCGTCGGTGTGCAGGATCGGCGCGTCCAACGCGGCCCCGAGCTCGGCGGCCAACGTCGACTTTCCGGCGGCCGCGCCGCCGTCGATGGCGATCACGCGCACCAGGCCGCAGCGCGGTGCGGC
>JAOPUY010000602.1 GCA_025963265.1 Frankiales bacterium
CGCTCGGCCTCGTGACCATCGCGTCGTTGCTCGTGTCGGGCGGGCTGACCTACGCCATGCTGGTCATCCTGGGCCATCAGATCGGCTTCACCCTGACCCTGGCCGGCATCGCCGGATTCATCGTGGCGGTGGGTATCACCGCGGACTCGTTCGTCGTCTTCTTCGAACGAATAAAGGACGAAGTGCACGAGGGACGAACATCGAGGGTCGCGATTCCGCGGGCCTGGCTGCGGGCCCGACGCACGATCCTCTCGGCCGACGCCGTCTCCTTTCTGGCCGCGGCCACGCTCTACTACTTCGCGGCCGGCGACGTCCGCGGGTTCGCATTCACCCTCGGGCTCTCGACCATCCTCGACTTGGTCGTGGTCTTCCTGTTCACGCACCCGATCGTGTCGCTGTTCTCGCGCAGCGCCGCGTTCGGCTCGGCTCGCTTCACCGGCCTCGACCATGTCCGGGTTGGCGGAGTCGCGTCCTACCGCGCCGCGCCGAGCCGCAAACGAGGCGGCCAGGGCGCCAAGCCGACCGCTGCTGACGACCTCAACGCCGAGGTCGATGAGGAATCGGCACTGGACGAGGTCAAGGAACTCGACGCGGACCTCAGCGAGCGCGACGACGCGCTCGTCAGCCTTGACAAGGCCGCCGTTGACGAGCCGTTGCTCGACGAGGCAGCACCTGCCGAGCCGGCGACGGACGAGCCAGTGGCCGACGAGCCGGCCGCCAGCCCGGCCGACGGAACGCCACCGCGGTCTCCGGGTGCGGCGGCGGGGCTGACCGCGGCTGAACGCGCGGCCGCCCGACGGGCGCGGCAACAAGCGACGAAATCGGGATCGGGAGACAAGAGCTGATGAGTACTCCATCTCGTTTCAGCCAGGCGCGAACGCGGCTCTACCGCGGTGAGACCCGGATCGACTTCATCGGGCACCGCCGCCGCTGGTACCTCGCGTCCGGCCTGTTGATCTTGGTCTGCATCCTGAGCTTCTTCCTGCGCGGATTCAACGTGGGCATCGACTTCAAGGGCGGCACCGAGTTCCAGCTGACCAAGACCTCGGCCACCACCTCGCAGGTCGGCGACGCTTTCGCCGCCGCCGGTTTCGCGCCCGACAGCTCGCCCCAGGAAGTCGGCTCCGGCTCCTCGCGGTCGATCATCGTGACGCTGAAGGAGCTGACGCCGACTCAGCAATCCACGATCTCCAAGGACCTGATCAGCAGCCTGCACCTCACCGAGTCGAACATCTCCATCACCTCGGTGTCCTCGACCTGGGGCGGTGAGATCACCCGCAAGGCCGTGCAGGGTTTGATCGTCGTCTTGATCCTGGTGTTCATCTACGTCTCGATCCGCTACGACTGGAAGATGGCGGTCGGCGCGCTCGTCGCGCTGCTGCACGACCTGGTGATCTCGGCCGGCATCTACTCGCTGGTCGGGTTCGAGCTGACGCCCTCGACCGTCGTCGGTCTGTTGACCATTCTGGGCTTCTCGCTTTACGACACCGTGGTGGTGTTCGACAAGGTCAACGAGAACGTCAAGGACCTCGCGGCCAACGCCCGGATGACCTATTCCGAGGCGGCGAACCTGGCGGTGAACCAGACCCTGATGCGCTCGATCAACACCTCGCTGATCTCGCTGCTGCCGGTGGCCGGGTTGCTGTTCGTCGGCGCGGGGCTGCTCGGCGTGGGGACGATCAAGGACCTCGCGCTCATCCTGTTCGTCGGTCTCGCGGTCGGCGCCTACTCCTCGCTGTTCCTGGCCACGCCGATCGTCGTGGACCTCAAGGAGCTGGAGCCGGGCAACAAGGCGCTCACCAAGCGGGTCATCGCCAAGCGGTCGGCGGCGGCCCGCGCCGGTGAGCCGGTGCCGGCCGGCGTCGGAGCCGCGGCCGGTGCTAGCGCGACTGGAGCTGGCTCGGCTCGCGCCTCGTCCGCCCCGACGGTCTCCACTCGAAAGGCCGGCCAACCGGCGCCCGCGCCGCGTCCGGGCGCGCGTCCGGCCAACCGGCCGCGCAAGCGTCCATGACCGAGGCCGGGTTGGGCCCGGAGACGGGCCTGGACTCAGAGGAGCCCGAGCCGAGTCTGGCCGAGCTGATCGCATCGCGGCTGCGCGACGTGGTCGATTTCCCGAAACCTGGGGTGCTGTTCAAGGACATCGCGCCCCTGCTAGCCGACGCCGCGGTGTTCAACGCCAGCATCGACGCGCTGGCCGAGTTGCCGGCGGCCTACGAGGCCGACCTGATCGCCGGGGTCGAGGCCCGCGGATTTGTGGTCGCCGCGGCGCTCGCCCGCGCGGTCGACGCCGGGGTCGTGCCGGTCCGCAAAGCCGGCAAGCTGCCGCCGCCGGTCGTCAGCGCCAGCTACGAGCTCGAATACGGCAGCGCCGAAATCGAGGTGCCGGTGGGCCTGCTCGAGGGCAAGTCGGTGTACTTGGTCGATGACGTGCTGGCCACCGGCGGCACGCTGGCGGCCACGATCGGACTGCTGGGCGCAGCCGGCGCGACTATCACCGGAATCGGCGTCTTGGTCGAGCTCTCGTTCCTCAACGGCCGCGAGCGACTGGGCTCGGCCGAGCTGACCTCGCTGTTGGTGCTCTAAGTACCGTCTAGAGGACTACGCGAGCCGAATCCACGTCCCGTTCTTACGACGGCCCACCCGGCCCGGCCACGGTGTACCGCAGGTCCTCCTCGACCGAGCCGTTGCCACTGTGGCCGGCCGACTTCGACATCGCCGTGCTCTGCCGTCTGAGCTGCTTCATGACCCGGAGCGCTTGGGCGCGGTCGGCCGGATCAGTCGGTTCGCGCCGCTTCCAGAGCTTCATCGTCCCTCCGGTCCACTCGGCATGAGTGA
>JAOPUY010000023.1 GCA_025963265.1 Frankiales bacterium
GTCGATGCCCGCGCTGGCCATCTCGACCGGGCCGATCACGAAGGTCTCGATGTCCTCATCGGCGCCGAAGCGGATCTGCACGCGGCTGCCGATCGGCACCGAGCCCCCGACCGAGGACTCGTCGGTCAAGTCCTCGACTCGCTTGGACTGAAGCTTGACCTCCAGCGAGGCGATCTTGGTATCGAGGTCTTCTAACCGGATCAGCGCTTCCACATTCTCCGCGCGATCGGCCGCGTCGCCCGAGTTCTCGCCCGGCGCCGTATCGGATTTCGCCTGCTCTCGTAGGGCTTTCAGGTCCTCTAGGCGCAGGGCGAGCGCCTCGCGGGCTGAGGTGGGAAAGGTCTGCGCGGTAGTCATATTTCGGTCCTTCCAAAAACCGGCCGTGAGTCTGGTGCAACTGATGAGCGAGTGGATTCGTTCCCCATTTACCCAATGTTTTCCTGTGTCATTGCGCAGTGTCGGGGTGGACGCCGTTCTCGCGGATTTCCGCGCGGACAGCCGAGAGCTCGAGCGCGTTCGCCAGCAGTGTGGCAGCACCGGCCGAGTTCGGCTGCCGCCGCCCCGCTCGAGTGTGACCGGCCCCGCTTCTCACCCTCGGCAATCGATCGAACCGGGCCAGTCGAGCCTCAAGTTCGGCCGGTCGGCGCCGATGGACCAGTTGAGGTGCGGTGCGGGTTTCGACCCGTGAGCCCGCGCCTGCGTGGAAATCGCACAACCCCATGGACCACCAAGGTTCGACTGGAGCCGCAAGGCTCGAGTG
This sequence comes from Frankiales bacterium, assembly GCA_025963265.1. Lineage (GTDB taxonomy): Bacteria > Actinomycetota > Actinomycetes > Mycobacteriales > Jatrophihabitantaceae > Jatrophihabitans_A. The sequence continues at coordinate 761 of JAOPUY010000023.1, forward strand.
GAACTCACAGGGGGTTTACACTGAGGTTGTTCGGGAGGCCCTTCGGGGGTCACGGGGGAGAAACCGGAGGGCATTCCCGAACCTCAGCTCAGCTGGGACCGATTTCTGCGTGCCACCATGAGTGGTGAGCTCACAATCGAAGGGCAAGCCCGCGAAGGGCAAGCCTGCGAGCGAAGGCCCGCCCGTCGGCCGCCGGGTCATCCTTGGGCTGCTCGGCCTAGGCGCCGTCGGCGTGGTGACCGGACGGGTCACTCAAGACGGTCTGGCCCGAGTGCTCGGCCCGATCGAGAATCGTGATCCGACCGGCTTGGTCTCGCTGTTCCCGGTCGGCGACAGCTTCCGCTTCTACTCGGTGACCGGCTCGGTGCCCTCCCGCTCGGCCGCTGACTATCGACTCACCGTGTCGGGACTGGTCGATCATCCCCAGACGCTGACCATGGCCGACCTGGCCGCGCTACCCCAGACCTCGTTCACCAGCGACTTTCAGTGCGTGACCGGATGGCGGGTGCGCCAGGTCGAGTGGAGCGGCGTGGCGCTGGCCCGGTTGCTCGACGAGGTCGGGGTGCGCGCTCAGGCCAAGGCCGTCCACTTCACGTCTCTCGACGGCACGTACACCGAGAGCCTGACCATCGAGCAGGCTCGGTTGTCCGACGTGATCGTGGCGACCTCGATGCTCGGCAAGCCGGTCACGCACGACCACGGCGGCCCGGTCCGGATGTATGTGGGACCGATGTATGGCTACAAGAGCATCAAATGGCTCTCCGGCATCCAGCTGACCGAGGCCGTCGAGGTCGGCTACTGGGAGACCCGCGGCTATGACGTGGACGGCTTCGTCGGCCACTCGAACGGACGCGATGATGAGCCCACCGGTTGACTCGGCCGCGCAGCGACGGCCACGGATCGAGCCCGTCCAGGTGCGCCGGTTCGCGCGCGCTGAGCGCTTGGTGCACCGGTTGACCGCGGTGCTGATGACGAGCTGCATCCTGACCGCGGCCGTGCTCTACAACGGCACGCTCTCAGTGGCGGTCGGGCATCGCCGCGTGGTCGAGTTGATCCACGTCTACAGCGGCTTCGCCCTGCCGGCGCCGATGATTGTCGGGCTGGCCTCGGCCGCCTACCGGGCCGACCTCGGGCGGCTCAATCGCTTCAGCCGGGACGACTGGCGCTGGCTGCGGTCCCGGGATCGGCGCCTCGGCCTGATCCCGGTCGGCAAGTTCAACGCGGGGCAGAAGATCAACGCCTGGCTGAGCGCCGGCTCCATCCTGGTCCTGCTGGGCACCGGGCTGCTGATGTACTACCCCTACTTGGTCAGGCTGTCCTGGCGCACCGGAGCCACGTTCGTGCACGACTGGTTCGCCCTCGGAGTGGGCTTGCTCGTCCTGGGGCACGTGTTCAAAGCCAGCCGGGACGCCGAGGCTCGCCGCGGTATGCGCACCGGCCTGGTGCTGGCCGCCTGGGCCAAGATCAACCACGACCGGTGGCTGGCCGAGCTGGACGGCGACGCCGAGAGCGTCCGGGACCCCGACGGCCGGGGAGACCGAGACGGCGGCGGCGGCGAGCGCGACCCCGCGTAAAGGTATATGCTTGCCGATAGGCAACTAATTGGGGTGGAACCATGGCACGGCCGTTCGCGGATTCAGACGCTGCACGATTGCGGATTGCGCTTCGGCGCATCTCCCGGCTGGTAGACCGGCAGATCAACGACGAGGGGCTGACCGCGACCCAGCTGTCGGTGCTCGGCACCACGGCTCGGCTCGGGACGGTCGGGGTCGGAGAGCTGGCCGAGGAAGAGGGCCTGAACCCCACCATGCTGTCCCGGGTCGTCGGGAAGCTCGAAGCCGCCGGCCTGTTGGTGCGGGTGCCGAACCCCAAAGACGGCCGGGCGGTGTCAGTCCAGGTCTCGGCCGCCGGCCACGCTCTGCAGGAGCGGATGCGCGATGAGCGCACCGAGCTGTTCGCAGTCCGGCTCGCGGGCCTGCCCCCGGCGCAGATCAAGCAGCTGCTGTCGGCGTTGCCGGCCATCGAGGCGTTAGCCGAGCAACTTCGGCGACCCGCCCCGCCAGCCCGGGCCGCCCAAGTCAGCGAGGGATCGCGCTCATGACGGCGTTCGCCTCGAGCTTCTCGACGTTGCGCCGTCAGACCTTCGCCGCGCTCAGCAACGACAACTACCGCCGCTATTTCACCGGGCAGTCGATCTCGCTGGTCGGCACCTGGATGCAGACCATCGCGCAATCCTGGCTGGTCCTGCAGATCACCGGCTCGGGCACCGACGTCGGCTTCCTGGTCGCCGTGCAAACCCTGCCCGTCCTGCTGCT
>JAOPUY010000042.1 GCA_025963265.1 Frankiales bacterium
GGGCGAGCAGCCGTGAGGTCGAGGCCTCGTCCCCGCCGGCCTTCAGCGCCTCGAGCTTGGGACTCAGCCAGAACTGGTTGAACGCGCCGATGACCAACAGGCATCCGAAGACGAGCAGCTTGACCGCGAGGACCCGGCCGTACAGCGTCGTGAACAGCTGGCGGACGCCGTCGATGTGGACCCAGTAGAGCCACAGGCCGGACAGCACGAGGGCGCTGACGCAGCTCATCGCGGTGATCGAGAACCGACGGATGACCGATGGCCAGAAGGCGCTTCGGCGGCCGGTCGGCACCGCCCCCGGCAGCGCGCAGGCCAGCAGCCCGACCAGGCCGCCGATCCAGATCGCCCCGCCGAGCAGATGGCCGAACCACATCACGGTCTGAAAGATGGTGCGTGGCCAGTCGGCCGGAACCGCGGTCGGGAACTTGGTGGCTAGCAAAGCCAGTCCGCCGCTGACGGTGGCGCCGATCAACGCCAGTCGTCGGCGCGGCTCGGAGGTCGAGCGGGCCAGCGCTGGCCCCAGCAGGGCCAACGCGAGCGCGACCAGAATCAGCTCCAGCCCGTCCAGCGTGCCCGACGGCGACTGAAACAGCCCCGACCAGCTCGCTCCGAAGTCGTAACCGTCGCTGTCCGAGGCCTCGTGGGCCAGTCCGAGCAGGATGGCCGGGACGTAGAGCACCAGCGCGACGGCGCCCAACCGCGTCAGCCTGCTCGTCACGCGCGCCGCCAGCTCACCCGAGACCGAGCGCGCGACCGGCCCGACGACCAGCAGGCACAACGCGCCGGCGCCGACGAAGATCATCAAGGTGATCCAGCCGATCCAGGCGACGACGCCGTCCTGCAGCGGGCCAAGCGTGGCTGAGGCCTTGGGCCCGCTCACCAACGCCGGCGAGACGCCGCCCGGCTCGAGGTCGAAGGCGAAAGTCCCCGATTGGCCGCCGGCCGACCACACCACGGCGTAGACCCCCTTGGTCAGCGGGGTCTGCGGCCTGAGGGGCAGGGACCCGACACCGGGCTGGCCGGCCGTGGGCTGGAGCTGGCCTTCGGCGATCATTTCGTGCGCGCTGGAGAAAACCGTGGCGTGGCCGCTCACGGCGGCGGCCGTGGGCGGCAGCCGGATCGTCACCGCGGTCGGCGCGGTGCTCAGCACCGCGTTCGCCGTCGGCGTCGTGCTGAGCACGCCGGCCGCCGCTTCGGCCTGAGCCGGGCCGAGCAGCACGGTCAGCAGCACGGTCAAAAGCACGGTCAGCAGTGCGGTGAGCAACGTGCTGAATCGCAATCGGCCAACCCGGGCGAGGCTCAGCGCGGTGCGGGATTTCCTGGGTGAAGGGTGAGAAGGCACGGGGCAGAGCTTAGGGCAGCCTAAGTTAGGTAAGGCTATCTTTTGTTAGGTCCCTCACTCGGTTGAACCAGATCGAGCCCGGGCTCGGGCATAACATGAGGCGGTGCTGCGACCGTCCTACCCGATTCGCACGGAGCGGCTGGTGCTCCGCCCGTGCCGCGGGGCCGACCTGGAGCCGATGCACGCGTACAAGTCGCGCGCTGAGGTTTGCCGTTACCTGCCCTACGAGCCGATGTCCCGCGAGGTCGTGGCGGCTCGGCTGGCGGGCGACTGGTCCCGCACGGAGCTCACCGAGCCGGGGCAGGCCCTCAACCTCGCGGTCGAGCACGCCGAGACCGGCCGGCTGCTGGGCGACGTGGTCCTGTTCTGGCGGAGCGCCGCCGACGCCGCCGGTGAGATCGGCTACGTCTTCGCCCCCGAGGCGGCCGGTCACGGCTACGCGACCGAGGCGGCCCGCGCGTTGCTGGAGCTGGCCTTCAACGGGCTCGGCTTGCATCGGGTCTTCGCCCAGCTGGACGCTCGCAACGACGCCTCGGCGGCGGTGCTCGAGCGGTTGGGTATGCGCCGCGAAGGCGTGCTGCATCAGGACACCTGGTTCAAGGGGGAGTGGAGCGACACCCTGCTTTACGCCCTGTTGGCCGAGGAATTCGGTTAGTCGGCCGGACGGGGGTTAGTCGGGGTGGTCGGTCAGTCGGCGTAGATGCGATCCATCATCAGCTGGGCCGCCTTTCGCTTGCCGGCCCCGAGCCGACCCTCCCGCGCCAGCGCGGCGTGCGCCGCGTTTGCCCCCGGGCCGCCGTGCACCCCGCCGCCGGGATGGGCCGAGGATCCGGCCAGGTACAGGCGGTCGATCGGCCCGCTGGCGCCACCGAGTCCCACCGTCGGGCGGAAGATCAACTGTTGGTGGAGTTGGGCCGTGCCGCCGTTGATCGCGCCGTGCACCAGCGAGGGGTTGGCCCCCTCCAGCGACGCCGGGGACTGGACGTGCCGGCCGAGCACCAGGGCCCCGAAGCCGGGCGCCCTAGCTTCGATCACCGCCTCGACCAGCCGGACCTGAGTCTGGATCTCGTCCTCGGTCAGCTCGACGCCGATCGGCAAATGCGTGTAGGCCCAGGCCGATTCGGTGCCGGCCGGCGATCGCGAGGAGTCCGACGTGGTCATCTGGCCGAACAGCAGAAAAGGCTGTTGCGGAATGGTCTTCGTCGCCAGGTCGGCCGAATAACGAGTCAGGCCGTCCAGGTCGACTCAGAGAAGGATCGTCCCGGCGCCGCGGGCCGCAAGGGCCGTCCAGCTGACCGGTGCGCGCAGCGCCCAATCGATCTTGAGCGTCGGCGTGTCCCATTTGAACGCCTCCAGATCGCGCCGAAACCGCGCCGGCAGGTGGGCCGAGCCGACGAGGTCGCCGTAGAGCTTCGGCGCGGTCACATCGGCCAGCACGGCCCGTCGGACCCGGACCCGTTCGCCGCCGGCCAGCCGGACGCCGACCGCCTCGCCCGCGCTGACCTCGATGCCCTCGACCGGGGACTCGGTGCGGATTTCGCCGCCGTGGGCGAGGAATCGCCGCGCGAGTGACTCGCTGAGCTCGCCGGCCCCGCCGACCGGGACCGGAAAGCCGAAGGACTGTCCGAGCATTGCCAGCAGCCAGCCGTAGAGCGCGCTGCCCGCCCCGTCAGGCGGCAGATCGGCGTGCAGGGCATTGCCGGCGAGCAGGATGCGCGCGCCTTCCCCGTCGAACAGCTCATCGCCGAAGCGGCGGACCGGCAACACCGCCCGACGAGCCATCCGCAAGGCGCCGCCGGCCCCGAGCGCGCTGAGCAGGCGGCGAGCTGGGCGTAAGGCCGGCAGCGGGCTGAACAGCGTCTGCAGCAGGTCGTGCTCGATGCCGGCCCATTCCTGAGCCAGCTCCCGCCAAGCCCGGGCGTCGCCCGGTGCGAACGCCGCGACTGAGGCCGCGGTTTCCTCGACGTCTCGGGACAGCACAGCGCAGCGGTCGTCGGGGAAAACGTGGGCCAGCACCTGGGGCGCGTGCGTCCAGCGCAGACCGAAGTCGGCCAGCCCGAGGCTGCGGAGCACCGGCGAGGCCACCGCGAGCGGGTAGAACGCGCTGAACAGATCCGAGCGGTAGCCCGGCGCGGTCACCTCGCCGGTGCGCACGGCGCCGCCGAGGTAAGGAGTCGCCTCGCACAGCACGACGTCCCAACCGGCGTCGACCAGCAAGTTGGCCGCGACCAGCCCGTTGTGCCCGGCGCCGATCACCACCGCGTCAGGCGTGCCCCTGTGGCCGCGCTCGTGCTCCATGAACTCGACCGTACCGCCGCTAACTGATTCGGCGACCAATTCGCTGCCGGATGGGTTAGCCGGCCACGGCCGCCGCCGGCTTGCTTTGCTCCAGCTGGCGCAACCGCTCCTGCTCGGACTCCTCGCCGATCTGGCGGGCCTTGGCCTCGTCGCGGGTGACGTTCTCGCCGGTCTTCGGGTCGAAGACGTGCATGGAGTCCAGGCTGAACCAGAGCTCGGCGTCCTCGCCCTGGCGCACTTTGCTCTCGCCGCTGAGGTTGGCCACCAATTGCGTCCGCATCGCCTCGCCGTCCAGCTCCCGATCCAGCTCGGCCAATTGCGACTGGACCTCCGGATGCGGCTTAAAGGGCAGATAGGCGTACTTCTCATTGCCCAGCCACTCGGTCACGTCCACCGGCGCCGTGAAGGTCACCCCCGAGGCCCGCTTGGCGGGCTCGAGCAGGCTGGCGTCCTCGAAGCTTTCGGGCCGGATTCCGACGATGGCCAGCTCGCCGTGCGAGAACCGATCCTTCATCGACGCGGGCGCGTCGATCTCCATGAACGGCAACTGCAGCCGGCCGTTGGAGATGGTGGCCGGCAGGAAGTTCATCGGCGGCGAGCCGATGAAGCCGGCGACGAAGAGGTTCACGGGCTGCTCATAGAGCTCGCGCGGGCTCGCCACCTGCTGCAGCACCCCGCGGCGCAGCACCGCGACCCGGTCGCCCAAGGTCATCGCCTCGGTCTGGTCGTGGGTCACGTAGACGGTGGTGATGGCCAGTCGACGTTGCAGGCGGGAGATTTCGGTCCGCATCTGGCCGCGCAGCTTGGCATCGAG
>JAOPUY010000055.1 GCA_025963265.1 Frankiales bacterium
TCGGCGGTGATGCCGCCGCCGACGCCGAGCTCGAAGCGCCGCCCGGCCCCGGTGGCCCGCCCGGCCTCCGGCGCGAACTCGAAGGTCCGGATCGCCACGTTCAGCGCGGTCTGACCGACGAGCTCGAGATAGCCGATGCCGCCGGTGAACACGCCTCGGCGCTCGGCCTCCAGTTCCGCGATCATCGCCCGCGCCCGAATTTTCGGGGCGCCGGTGACCGAGCCGGGCGGAAAGGTCGCGCGCAGCAGGTCGCGATCGGTGGCCTGGTCCACGAGCTCGCCCGTCACCTCGCTGACGAGGTGCCACACCCCCGGCCCGGCCCGAAGCTGGAGCAAGGCCGGCGTCCGGACGGTGCCGGGCTGGCACACCCGCGACAGGTCGTTGCGCACCAGATCGGTGATCATCACGTTCTCGGCTCGGTCCTTGCCCGAGGCGGCGAGCTCGAGCGCGTTCGGGTCGGCGGCCGCGCTCAAGCCCGGGATCCGGCTGCGGGTGCCTTTGATCGGTGCGCTCAGCACCTCCCGTCCGACTCGACGCACGAAAAGCTCGGGGGAGAAGCTGACGACCGTCCCGTGCTCGTTCTGCAGGTAGGCCGCGAAATCGGACCGCAGTCCGGAGCCAGCTGCGAACAGGTCGAGCGGGTCGCCCGACAGGCGCCCGGCCCCCCGGGCGCACACGTTGACCTGGAACAGCTCGCCGGCCCGGATCGCGGAGATCGCGTGCTCGACGGCGGCCAGATGGACCGGCTGCGGCGTCATCGTGAAGTCACTGATCGCGACCCGTCCCGGCGCCGGCCACGGGCGATCGGCCAGGCCCTCGATCAGGGCCGCCAGCTCGGTCAACTCAGCCGGCTCGCTGGCGCCGCTCAGCCGCCAGCCGCCGGCCGCATCTTGCAGGAGCACGACGTCAAAGCGCCCCCACCAAGACTGCTCCTCGTCGTAGGCCTGGTAGCCCAACCACCCTGGCCCGTCGGCCTGGGCGTAGTCGGGCACCACCGCCGACGGCGCCCAGGCGATGATCGCCCGTGCGGCTGGCCAGCGGCCGGTGAGGCAGATCAGCGTGGCCGTGTCGAGGCTGCGCTCGGCCCGCAGCGCCCGGGCCAGCGCGATCGGTTCAGCGGTGAGCCGCAGGGGCTGGACCCGCAGATCACCCAAGTCGGCCCTCATCGGTGTGCTTGCGGATCAGCGGCAGCGAGATCGCGCCGAGCACCGCCCCGGACAGCGCGGTCCAGAGCCACACCCGGTGGTCGTGCTGGCCCAGCCAGCTCCAGAACGGCAGCAGGATCAAGAAGGCGAGAAAGAACAGCGCAGTCCCCAGCAGAACGACCTTGCGCGCGTCGACCGACAACATCTCGGCGGCGTCCTGCTCCGGGCCGGGCGCCGCATTGGCCGCCGCGTCCGGCGTCGGCTCGGCTGGGCTGCTCACAGCTGCAGACGTTACCGCGCGCCGGGACCGAGGGTTGATGGCTCAGCCTTCGATCCTTAGCTAGACTAAACAAGTGGCTCCCGACCTGCGAATGACCGACGCTGAACTCGCGTCGGCTGTGAGGCTGTCGATCACCAGAGCGGCCCGAAAGCTGCGCGCCCAGCGGGTGAACCAGTCCATCACCTTGTCCCAGCTCTCGGCCCTGGCCACGGTGAGCAAGTACGGCCCGCTCAGCGCCGGCGAAGTCGCCGCGGCCGAGCAGATGCAGCCCCCTTCGATGACCAAGATCCTCGCCGCGTTGGAGGCCGCCGGCCTGATCGACCGCGCGCCCCATCCGGAGGATCGTCGCCAGTCGGTCATCTCCATCTAAGCGGACGGCGAGCAGTTGCTCGAAGATGAGGGACGCGCGCGCGACGAGTGGCTCGCGCAACGGTTGGCCGCGATCAGCGAGGTCGACCGCAACCGCCTGCTGCAGGCGATGGATGTCTTGGACCGGCTCGGTTCCTGAACGTGCTCTCGCCGGACGTCGCCACACCGATCATCGATTCGCAGGACGAGCGGGTCCAGGACTTCGCCAGCCTGGTCGACGCCGACGTCCGGGTCGACCGCCGCGGCGTGGTGATCGCCGAGGGCGTCAACGTCGTCGAGCGGCTCATCCGCTCGCCCTATCGGGTCCGCGCCGTCGTCGGGGTGGAGGCGAAACTGGCCGCGCTGGAGCCGGCCTTGGCCGCCCTCGACGCGCCCGTCTACTGCCTGGACAAGTGGACCCTGTCTGATCTCGTGGGTTTCCGGGTCACCCGGGGAATCCTGGCCTCGGCCGACCGCCCGCCGGCAGTCCAGCCGACGGAGTTGATCGCGGCCGGCAGCCGGTTCGTCGTGCTGGAGGCGATCAACGACTTCGAGAACCTCGGCTCGGTGTTTCGCAACGCGGCGGCGTTCGGGCTCGACGGGATCTTGCTCGATCCACGGTGCGCCGATCCGCTCTACCGTCGCAGCGTCCGCGTGTCGATGGGTCACATCTTCGGAATGCCGTTCGCCGTGTTGGGCGATCCCTGGCCGGAGTCGTTGTCGGCGCTCGGTCGGGCCGGGGTGCGGGTGCTCGCGATGACGCCGCGGGCCGAGGCCGCGCCGCTGCGTGAGGTGGTGGTCGCCGACAAGTGGGCGGTCATGCTCGGGGCCGAGGGTCCGGGGTTGTCGCCGGGCGCGTTGGCCGCCGCCGACGAGTGGGTGCGGATCCCGATGGCTGAGGGCGTGGACTCGCTGAACATCGCCACGGCCGGCGCGGTGGCCTTCGCCAGCCTGGTGCGCTGAGCGCCTCGTCCAGGCTGCTGGTGCAGTTCGGTCGGTCCGGTCTGAGGGCCAAAGGGGTGTCAGAGGCGTATCAAAGGCTGCGCGCGGGTGCTCCTTGTTAGGTCGTCGACGCCCGTCATAGTCCGCCAGACCGGGCGTCTTCACGATGACGCCAACGGAAATCGGGGGAATTCCGAAGGCGCGAGTCAGGCCGGCCGGCTTCGGGGGACGCCGGTCGGTCTGGTTCGGGAGCGGTCGGTAGGCGTCCCAACGGGGGAACGCCTGCCCACCCGCCCGACCGCAGGGTGACGCCGGCTCAGGCCAGCGACTGCCGCCAGGCCTCGTGCAACGCCGCGAAATGACCGCTGGCCTCCGGCGAATCGGCATCGGCTTCTTCCGAAGCGGCATCGTTCGACGACTCCTCCGCCCCAGCCGAGCGTCCGTCCGCGATCAGCTCAGCCGGGGTGCCGTCCTCGACGACCCGGCCGGCATCGAGCACCAGCACTCGATCTGCGATCTCGACCGTCGAGAGCCGATGCGCGATGATCAGCGCGGTCCGGCCGCGCAACACCGTGCCCAGGGCCCGTTGCACGGCCCGCTCGGTGGGAATGTCCAGGCTCGAGGTGGCCTCATCCAGAATGAGCACGGCGGGGTCAGCCAGGAACGCCCGCGCGAACGCGACCAGTTGGCGTTGCCCGGCCGAGAGCCGTCCGCCCCGTTTGTGGACGTCGGTGTCGTATCCGGCCGGCAGTTGGCCGATGAACTCATCCGCCCCCACCTCACGGGCGGCGTTGACGATCTCGGCCCGCGTGGCGCCCGGCCGACCAAAGGCGATGTTGTCGGCCACCGATCCGGAGAACAGGAAGCCGTCCTGCGTGATCATGATGACCGCCGCCCGCAGGTCGCTCTCGCTCAAGCGGGTCAGCGGCACGCCGTCGAGGCTCACCACGCCGGACGTCGGATCGTAGAAGCGGCTGAGGAGCTTGGCGATGGTCGTCTTGCCCGCCCCGGTCGCACCGACCAGCGCGACGGTCTGACCCGAGGCGATCTGCAAGGAGAGCTCGGGCAACACGGTGCGCGGCCGGGGTCCGGCGACGTCGTAGCCGAACTCGACCCGCTCGAACGCCAGCGCGCCCCGGACCGGCTTCGCTAAGGCCAGCGGGTGCTCGGCCTCGGGCACCGAGGGCTGCTCGGCTAGCACTCGGGCCAGCTTCTCCAGCGCGGCGGTAGCCGATTGCAGCGAGTTGAAGAAGGTCGCCACGTCCTCCAGCGGACCGTAGAACTCCCGCAGATAGAGCAGGAAAGCGGTCAGGACACCGAGCTCC
>JAOPUY010000099.1 GCA_025963265.1 Frankiales bacterium
CGCCAGAATGGCGTCTTCCTTGGTCGGGTGCTCGAGGTCGGGCCGGAAGGACTGGTACATCTCCTCGTGCTGGAGCATGTCGGTGTTGCAGTTGGTCGGGTGCACGCCGTTGAGCCGGATGCTGTACGGCGCGAGGACGAGGGCCAGGTCGTGGACGAGCGTGATCAGCGAACGCTTGGCCCAGGAGTAGGCCACGCCGCCCGGCTGCTGACCCGGGCCGCCCGGCAGCAGCGCGGCGAGCGAGCCGGTCACCACCATGGAGGCGCCAGCCTTCAGGTGCGGGATGGCCGCGTTGAGGGTGTTCAGAACGCCGCCGAAGTTGACGTCGGAGACGTCGACCCAGGCCTGCAGCGGCTGCTCCTTCTGCATCGCGCAAATGCCCGCGTTGGCCAGCACGACGTCTAGGTGGCCGAACTCAGCCAGGCCCTGCGCGACCGCCGCGGCCATCTGGCTCGGGTCGCGAACGTCAGCCTGCACGCTCAGAATCCGACGATCCAGCGACTCGACCTCCTTGACCGTCTGCTCGAGGTCAGCGGCCGTGGCCATCGGGTAGGCGATGGTGTCGAATGAGTGCAACGCGTCGACGGCGATGATGTCGGCGCCCTCACGAGCCAGGTGAATCGCGTGGCTGCGTCCCTGGCCCCGGGCTGCGCCCGTGACGAGTGCAACCTTGCCCGCTAACCGATCTGTCATATGCCTTGCTCCTTTTGATGTTGACGCCGCGGTCCGCGGCGTAGGCCTTCGTCGATGTGTCGGTGGCGGTGAACGATGCCCCGACGCGCACACATGCAGCGGCGTTCGCTCACGCGGCGAAGCGCGACGTGGAGCAGGTCGTCGAAGACCGCAGTGCCGCCCCGACCGCCGGTGAGTTGCTCCATACTGTCAATATCAGGCCTGAGACGCAACGGTTGCCCAATCACAGCTTCACTGGCGTCGCGGGGCACGAGCAGGCGCCGCCGCGGAGATCCCGGCGGTGTGATCGGGTAGGAGAGGAACGAGCAGATGGTCACTGCCATCAGCGGTGCGAGCGATCGGACGACGGCGGTGCGGCGATCATGACCGCGTTCGAGGATCCCCGTCCCGGCGTCCTGCGGGTCGCGGTCATCGGGTCCGGGCCGTCCGGGCTCTACGCGGCCGAGGCGTTGTCCGAGCAGGGCGGCGACTCGGTGCTGGTCGACGTGATCGACCGACTCCCGACGCCGTTTGGCCTGGTCAGATATGGCGTCGCGCCCGATCACTTGAAGATCAAGTCGATGCTGGCGACGCTGCACGCGACCTTCGATCGGCCGAACGTGCGTTTCCTCGGCCGGCTTGGGCTCGGCGCCGAAATCAGCGCCGCCGACCTGCAGCAGCATTACCACGCGGTCGTCTACGCGACTGGCGCCCAGAGCGACCGGCGGCTGGGCATACCGGGCGAGGATTTGCCCGGCAGTCACTCGGCGACCGAGTTTGTCTCGTGGTACAACGGCCATCCGCTCGGTGAGCGCACCTTCGACTTGTCGCGCACGGAGTCGGTGGCCGTCATCGGCGCCGGCAACGTCGCCTTGGACGTGGCTCGCCTGCTCGCCAAGCGGGCCGATGAGCTTCGCACCACCGATGTGCCCGACGAGGTGCTGAACGCGCTGCACCACAGCGCGGTGCGCGACATCCACATCATCGCCCGCCGGGGTCCCGTGCAGGCCAAGTTCTCGACCAAGGAGCTGCGGGAACTCGGCGAGCTGGACAACGCCCGTGTGCACGTCTCGTCGGCCGAGCTGCCCTCCGCCGATGAAGATCTGTCCGGCCTGGCTCGGGCCGAGAAGAACAACCTGAAGACCTTCACCGACTGGGCCGATGCCGCCACGGGGACAACGGCCGGCGCGGACCGCGCGTCCGAGCGCCGGGTGGAGTTCCACTTCTGGCGAGCACCGAGCCGGATCACCGGCGCGGACAGTTGCGCGATGTTGGAACTAGCCGACACCCGAGGCGCGGCCGGCGCGCCCCTGGAGACGCTTTCGGCCCAGCTGGTCATCCGCGCCATCGGCTACCGATCGCTGCCACTGCCCGGCGTCCCATTCGACGACCTCGCCGGAGTCGTGCCGCACAAGGCCGGCCGAGTGCTCGACGCCGATGGCCAGGTCCGTCCGGGGGAGTACGTGGCCGGCTGGCTGAAGCGCGGACCGACCGGTGTGATCGGCACAAACCGCTCCGACGCCAATGAGACGGTGAGCTCGCTGTTGGAGGATCTGGCCGCCGGGCCGCACTCGGAGCGCCGTCCGATCGAGGAGCTGCTCACCGCCTTGCAACTGCCCTACACCGAGTTTGACGGCTGGCTCCGGATCGACAGCGCCGAGCGGGAGGCGGGTCTGACCCGCGGCGGTCCCCGGGTGAAGATCACCGACTGGGCGACGCTGCTCGAGCTGGCTGAGCGGGCCGAGCTGGGCGAGCGCTGACCCGGCGCCGGTCGCGGGTTGACGATTTGGTCGACAACCGTTGCGTCTCAGCGCTGATATTGACAGTATGAAGCGACTCACCGACCTGACACCCGGCCTATGGCCCCCGAGTCGGCTGGTGATCTCGTTCATCCCGGTAACGCCCGGCGGCGGGCCAGAGCGACCAACCCTGAATGCTTCTGCGCCATCCACGTCGCCACCGAGTCCTGAGGAGCCCCCCTTGATCGTCTCGCTCGATAACTCAAAATGCAGTGGCCACGCCCGTTGCAACGCTGTGGCACCGGAGGTCTACACCCTCGATGACGACGGTTACTGCAACATCAACGAGCTCACGGTCCCAGCCGGGCTGGAGCAGTCTGCGCGGGACGGCGCCGCGAACTGCCCGGAGCGTGCGCTGACCATCAAGGAATAGCGCGGTCCCATAGTCGCTCTGCGCGCCGACTTGGTCGTGCGCGCAGAGCGTTTGTTTCGTCGATCGTCCGGCCGAGAGGACAGTGCTACATGCGGGTTGGTTTCGTGGGTCTGGGCAACCAGGGCGCTCCGATCGCGCAACGCATCGTCCAGGCGGGATTCGACACCGTCGTCTGGGCTCGTCGGCCCGAGAGCCTGGCCGACTTCCGAGCTGGCCCGGCCACCATCGCCGGCACGCTCGGCGAGCTCGGCGCCGGGCTCGATCTGCTCGAAACCTGTGTGTTCGACGCGGCCGGCACTCGGGAGATCCTCTTCGGCCCGGACGGCGCGGCCCGGACGATGCCCCGCGGCAGCGCGATCGCCGTCCACAGCACCGTCGCACCCGAGGAGATCATCGAGATCGCGGACGAGGCTCAGACTTATGGCCTGCGGGTGTTGGACGCCCCGGTCAGCGGTGGGCATTACCGAGCCATCGAGGGCCAGATGGTGACCATGGTCGGCGGCGAGCAGGACCTGTTCGAGGCCTGCCGTCCGGTCTTCGAGTCATTCTCGGCGCGGATCATCCACCTGGGCCCGGTCGGCGGCGGGCAACGGGCCAAGCTGCTCAACAACGCGATGCTCACCGCGCATATCGGCCTGGCCAACGACGCCCTGGAGGTGGGCGCCCGCTTCGGATTGGACCGAGCAGCGCTGGCCGAAGTGCTCGTGAACGGGTCGGGTCGCAGCTACGGCGTGGAGATGCTCTCCGGGGCCGGCTCGCTGCGCGACGTGGCCAACTCCCAGGCCAGGCCGACCTTGGGCAAGGACGTGCGCTTGCTGGCGCAGGTCCTGGACGACTTCCCGGGCTCAGCGGCCAACCTGATGTCAGCCGCGCTGGACACCGTCCGCCTCTTCGACGAGCTCGCCGAGGAACCAGTCTGAAAGCCAATGGGGCCCGACGACGGCGCTCTGAAGCGGAGCCGTCATGATAGTGCCAACGGTCTGAGCAGCAGTACCAGAGCCCGATGATGCCGGGCGCGGGTCCGAGATAAAAGGAGCAGTAAATGAAACGTCCTATGGAAGGCGTCCGAATCCTCGAGGTGGCTCAGTTCACCTTCGTGCCCGCGAGCGGCGGGGTGCTCGCCGAGTGGGGAGCAGACGTCATCAAGGTCGAGCACGCGGTGACCGGCGACGCCCAGCGCGGCCTGGTCCGACTGCTCGGACTGGACATCTCAGGGGGCGAGAGCACGTTCTACCCGATCATGGAAGGTCCCAACCGGGGCAAGCGCAGCATCGGCCTGGCGCTGGAGGTGCCCGAAGGCCGGGCGGTCCTCGATGAGCTGATCCGCAACTCCGACGTCTTCGTCACCAACTTCCTGCCGAAGGCCAAAGACAAGCTGAAGATCAACGTCGAAGACGTGCGCGCGGTCAATCCCGACATCATCTACGTCCGCGGCACCGCGTTCGGCGCCCGCGGCGAGGAGTCGGACAAGGGCGGCTACGACAGCACCGGCTTCTGGGCGCGGGCCGGCAGCGGCGACAGCGTCACCCCGCCGAGCTCGGACACCTTCATCGGCATGCCGACCGGCGCCTACGGCGACTCCATGGGCGGCATGACCATCGCCGGCGGCATCGCCGCCGCGCTCTACGCCCGCAAGGCGACCGGGGAGCCCTCGGTCGTGGACGTGTCGCTGCTGAGCGTCGGCGCCTGGGCCACCCAATTCTCGGTCAACCTGGCCCTGATGGCCGGCGGCCCGCTGCCGCGGCCGGAGATGCCCAAGCACGGTTCCGCCGGCAACCCGCTGGCCGGGGCGTTCAAGACCTCGGACAACCGCTGGATCATGATCACCATGCTGCAGCCCACGAAGTACTGGCCCGAGTTCTGCGAGCGGATGGGTCGGCCCGAGCTGATCACCGATCCGCGCTTCGCCGGCGAGGAGATCCTCAACAACGGCTTCGCCGGCGGCGAGATCGTCGCGGAGATCCTCAGCGGGATCACCTACGCCGAGTGGCAGAAGCGCATGGACGGCGCGCAGGGCCAGTGGGCCCTGGTCCAGAACACCTACGAGGTGGGCATGGACCCGCAACTGCGGGCCAACGGCTTCATCGCCGAGGTGACCGACGCCGAGGGCAAGCCGCGCGAGTTGGTGGCCAACCCGGTGCAGTTCGACGAGACGCCCGTGGTCAGCAAGCGCGCGCCGCAGTTCGCCGAGCACACGGATGAGATCTTGCGCGAGCTGGGCAAGTCCGACGATGAGCTCATCGAC
>JAOPUY010000105.1 GCA_025963265.1 Frankiales bacterium
GCTGGCCGGCGAGCTGGCCCAGTACTCGATCCGGGTCAACGTGGTGCACCCCACCGGCGTCGTCTCGGGCATGACGATGAACCCGGCGATGGCCGCGCTGATGGAAGAGGCGGCCAAGGGCGGCAGCAACACCATCTCGGCCATGACCAACGCGCTCCCGGTGGAGATCCTGCAGCCGAGCGACATCTCCGACGCGATCGCCTTCCTAGTCTCCGATCAGGCCAAATACATCACCGGGGTCTCGCTGCCGGTCGACGCCGGCTTCACGATCCGTTAGCCGGTCGGCCAACGGCTAACGGCGCGGTGAGATGCTGGACTGATGGCGAGCACCCCGGAATCCCTTACCGACCCCGCAGCGCTGGGACGAGCCCTGCGGGCGACGGGCTACCTGCCCGGCGAGGGTCTCAGCACGGCGGCCTTCCTGGCCATGCGGATGCATCGTCCGTTGTTCCTAGAGGGCGAGCCGGGCACCGGCAAGACCAGCCTGGCGCAAGCCTTGGCCGAGGTCACCGGGCGAAACCTGATCCGGCTGCAGTGCTATGAGGGCATCGACGCCTCGCAGGCCTTGTACGACTGGGATTTTCCGCGCCAAGTGCTGCACCTGCGCGCCGCCGAGGCGGCGGCCCCCGGCCGCCCAACCGACCCCCAGGCGCTGGAGGACTCGCTCTACGACCGGCGGTTCCTGATCGCCCGACCGGTCCTGCGGGCGATCTCCGAGCCCGGCTCGGTGCTGTTGATCGACGAGATCGACCGCGCCGACGACGAGTTCGAGGCCTTCCTGCTCGAGGTCCTGGCCGACAACGCGGTGACGATCCCCGAGTTGGGCACGATCCGGGCCGAGACCCCGCCGCTGGTCATCTTGACCTCCAACCGCAGCCGCGAGGTGCACGACGCGCTGAAGCGCCGCTGCCTCTACCACTTCCTCGAGCACCCGTCGCTGGCCGAGGAGATCGCGATCGTCCGCAGCCGGCTGCCGGAGGTCTCGCAATCCCTGGCCGGCGAGGTGGCCGCGGCGGTGGGCCGGATTCGCGAGCAGGATCTGCTCAAGCCGCCTGGCGTCGCTGAGACCATCGACTGGGCCCAGGCCCTGCACATCCTGGGCGCGCAGCGGCTCGACGCGCAGTTCGCGGCCGCCACCCTGGGGGCCGTCTTGAAGTACCAGGAGGACGTCGCGCGCATTCGCGAGACCGTGTTGGCGGAACTGGGAACACTGGCCCGGCAATGACCCGCGACTTCGTCGAGATCGCCGCCGCCTTCGCGCGGGCGCTGCGCCAAGCCGGCGTCGGCAGCGATCCGGCCCGCCTGCAGTCCTTCCTGCTGGCGGTCGAGGAATTGGACGTCCTCGACCCGCGTGACGTCTATTGGGCCGGTCGGCTCACGCTGTGCAGCTCGCCCGAGGATCTCGACACTTACGACGCCGTGTTCGCGCTGTACTTCTCCGGCGACCGGATCTCGACCCGGCCTCGTCCGTCGGTGGCCACCCGAGCCGGAATCGCCCGTCTCGACGGGGGAAACTCCGCCGACCGGGAGGACTCGACGGAGGAGCTCGAACCCGAGGACGTCGCCGCGGTGGCCCAGCGCGCCAATCGGCTGGAAGTGCTGCGCCACAAGGACGTGGCTGTCCTGACGCCCAGCGAACGGGCCGAGCTCAGCCGGTTGTTCGCGCTGCTCAGCCCGCGAGTGGCCCGTCGTCGCTCCCGGCGCGACCGAAACGCGCCGAGCGGGCGGGTCGACGTCCGCCGCTCGGTCCGGCGGATGCTGGCCAACGCCGGCGAGCCCGGCGAGTTGGCCCGCAGCCGGCGCCGGACCCGGCCGAGGCGGATGGTGCTGCTGATCGACGTCAGCGGCTCGATGGCGCCCTACGCGGACGCGCTGCTGCGGTTCGGCCACGCCGCGACGCGAGTTTCCCCCGCCACCACCGAGGTGTTCACCCTCGGCACCCGGCTCACCCGGATCACCCGCCAGCTGCGTTTTCGCGATCCGGAACTCGCGCTGCGAGCGGCCGGGGCGGTCGTCCCGGATTGGAGCGGCGGCACGCGGCTCGGGGACACCCTCAAGGCCTTCACCGACCGGTGGGGCCAGCGCGGGATTGCTCGCGGCGCAGTGGTCGTGCTCTGCTCCGACGGCTGGGAGCGCGGCGACCCGCGCCTGCTCGGCACCCAGGTCGCCCGCTTGGCGCGGCTTTCCCATTCGCTGGTTTGGGTGAACCCGCATACTGGTAAAGCGGGTTTCGAGCCCATCACCGGCGGCATGGCAGTATCGCTTCCACACCTCGACGCATTGGTGGCGGGGCATAGCTTCGCCGCGCTCGAGGAACTGGCAGGAGTGATCAGCAATGCGTGACGTCTTCACCGAACTGGTGGACTTCTGGCGCAGCGGCCAGGAGGTCGCATTGGCGACCGTCGTGCAGACCTGGAGCTCAGCGCCGCGTCAGCCGGGCGCAGCGATGATTGTGGCCGCAGATGCGTCCGCCGTCGGCAGTGTTTCCGGCGGCTGCGTCGAAGGCGCGGTCTATGAATTGGCCAGCGAAGTACGGCAAACCGGCGTCCCGGTGTTGCAGCGTTACGGCGTCAGCGACGATGACGCCTTCGCGGTGGGACTCACCTGCGGCGGCATCCTCGACATCTTCATCGAGCGGATCGACGCCGTCAGCTTTCCGGAATTGGGCGCGCTGGCCGAAGACATCGAGGCCGCCCGGCCGGTCGCGGTGGCCACGGTGATCGCTAACGAGGCAGACCCGAGCCAGCAGCCAGGCCCTCTGGTCGGAGCCCGGATGATCATCCGGCCTGACTCCGCGGTCGGCGGCCTCGGCTCCCAACGGCTGGACGACGCGGTGCGCGACGACGCCCGCGGGTTGCTCGAGCAGGGCCGCACCGGCGTGCTGCATTACGGACCGGACGGTGAGCGTCGGGTGGACGAGCTCAGCGTGTTCGTCTCCAGTTTCGCGCCGCGACCGCGGATGATCGTCTTCGGCGCCATCGACTTCGCGCCCTCCGTCGCGCGGATGGGCTCGTTCCTCGGCTACCACGTCACTGTCTGCGACGCCCGTCCGATCTTCGCGACCCGCAAGCGGTTCCCTGACGCCGACGAGGTGATCGTGCAGTGGCCGCACCGCTATCTGGCCGAGACCGAGGTCGACGAGCGCACGGTCGTCTGCGTGCTGACCCACGATCCGAAGTTCGACGTGCCGTTGTTGGAGATCGCGCTGCGGCTGCCATTGGCTTACGTCGGCGCGATGGGCTCGCGGCGCACCAATGACGACCGGCTGAGCCAGCTCCGCGAGCGTGGGATGGCCGAGCATGAGCTGGCCCGACTGCACGCGCCGATCGGTCTGGACATCGGCGCGCGGACACCGGAGGAGACGGCCGCCTCGATCGCCGCTGAGATCATCGCGACGAGGTGGGGCGGCTCGGGGGCGCCGCTGACCACCGCCCACGGACCGATTCACCGCGACATCGCGTTGTCACCGAGCCCACCCGGGCCCACCGCCCAGTCCGAGCTATCGATGGAGTCGACATGAAACCTGCCCCATTTGACTACCTGGCGCCGACCAGCCTGGCCGAGGCGGTCTCAGCCATGGAGCAGTTCGGCATGGACGCCAAGGTGTTGGCCGGCGGCCAGAGCCTGATGCCCGTGCTGGCCATGCGGCTGTCCCGCTTTGAGTACCTGGTCGATCTCAACCGGGTGCCCGAGCTGGCCTTCATCACCTCCGACGCGGACTCGGTCACGGTGGGGGCGATGACCCGGGAGGCGACGGTCGGCGCCGACCCGACCGTGGCCCGGCTGGCGCCGCTGCTCACCCAGGCGACCAAGCACATCGGCCACTTCCAGATCCGCAATCGCGGCACGCTGGGCGGCTCGATCGCGCACGCCGACCCGTCCGCCGAATACCCGGCCGCGGCGATGGCCCTGGACGCGACGATGCAGGTGGCCGGACCGGGCGGCACCCGAGAGGTGGCAGCGGCCGACTTCTTCGCCGGTTCCATGATGTCGAGCCTGGCGGACGAGGAGATCTTGCAGTCGGTCCGGTTCCCGACCTGGGGCGGCGACAGCCGCTTCGCGGTGCGCGAGTTCGCCCGGCGCGCCGGCGACTTCGCCACCGCCGGGGTGGCGGCCGGCCTGCGCCTCAACGACGGCGTCATCGACAAGGTGTCCATCGGCTTCTTCGGGATGGGACCGACGCCGACCCGCGCGCACGAGTTGGAGGCTCAGCTGATCGGCCAGCGGGCCGCCGACCTCGACCTGGTGGCGGTCGGCCAGCAGGCGGTGGTCGGGTTAGAGCCGCCCGGGGACATCCACGCCAGTAGCGCCTTTCGC
>JAOPUY010000154.1 GCA_025963265.1 Frankiales bacterium
AGCAGGCCCACGATGAAGGCCCGTTTCCGTCCCCAGAAGTCGGCGACCCGGCCGCCGAGCAGGAGCAGGCTCCCAAACGCCAGGGCGTAGGAGGTGATGACCCACTGACGATTCGCATCGGAGATGCCCAAGGCCTTTTGCATGTCGGGCAGAGCGACGTTGACGATCGTCAGGTCGATAACGACCGTCAGTTGGGAGATCGCGATAACGGCCAGCGCGTACCACTTGCGATTGCCCACGGCGCGGTCGACCGCGGGCTCGGTCGCCGGCCGGGGCTTGACTTGCGCACCGGTCACTGCGGTCTCTGGCCCCTGCTGACTGACGGCACACCTCCACGGTTTGTCCCGAAACTAAAGCTGGTCGCTCAGGCGAATGACGGGGCCTGAGCCAGCTACGTCAGTCTTGGCTGAGCCGGTGCGGGCCTAGGCGTCCTCGAGGATCATCTCCGCGGCTCGCCAAGCCATGGCCATGATCGGCCCGTTGAGATTGCCCGACACCATCGCCGGCAAGATCGAGACGTCGATGACCCGCAGCCCTTGCACGCCGCGCACCCGCAAGCGGGAATCCACAACGGCGCTGTCCTCCGGTCCCATCGCGCAGGCACCGGAGGCGTGATATCCCGGTCCACCATTGAGGAAACCGGAATTCAGAATGCCCTCGTCATCCTGCAGGGCCGCCCCGGGCTGAATCTCGGTGAGGATTTCCGCCGCGATCGGAGACTGCTGGACGATCTCGCGCATGCGCTTGAACATGTTGATCGAGATCTGTCGATCGTGATCGGTCGAGAGGTAGTTCGGATCGAGCTTGAGGGGCGCCGTCGGATCGGCCGACGTGATGTGCACTGAGCCCAGGCTGGTCGGCCGCAGGACGAAGCCGAGCAGCGAGATCCCGGCTCGGCGCTCGACCCCCACCGCGACGGGTCCCAGGCCCATCGAGAACGGGGTCAGCAGCACCTGCGCGTCGGGTCGCGCACTGTCGGGACCGCTCTTGAAGAACGCCAGCATGTCATAGGCCGGCGTGGCAATCGGGCCTTTGCGGGTGAGCAGGTACTTGGCCCCGGTCAGCGCTTGCCGCGCCGGCGTGGCCAACAGGCGGTTGTAGCCCGCGTCGCGAAGCAGCCGCAGCTGCAACGGGAAGCACCGGTGCTCGCGCAGGCCCTCGCCGACCTGAGGCTGATCGACCCGGACCTCGATGTTCGCGTCCTTGAGGACCTCGCGGGAGCCGATGCCCGATAGCTCGAGGAACTGCGGCGAGGCCAGACTTCCCATGGACAGCAGCACCTCGCGTCGCGCGCGATACTCCACCGCACCGCCGTCCTTGGCCTGCGCGTTGACCCCGACCGCCCGATCGCCGTCGAAGATCAGGCTGGTGGCGGTCACCCCCGTGACCACGGTCAGATTGGGGCGCTTGAGGATCGGGTGCAGGAAGGCCTTCGAGGAGCTCTGTCGAAGCCCGTTGCGGATCGTCCCCGGCGTGTAGCCGACGCGCTCGTCATCGGAGGCGTTAATGTCCTCCACCCGCTTGATCCCCACCGCGGCGGCCGAGTCCATCAGCGCCTCGGAGATCTCCTCCGGCGGTCGCCGGACGCCGACGTTCAACGGGCCGCCGGCGCCGCGGGTGTCGGAGGCGCCCAGGTCGTGATTCTCGATCTCCTTGAACACCCGCAACATCTCGCTCCACCCCCAGCCGGGGTTGCCGAGCGCCTCGATGTTGTCGTAGTCCGGGGCGAAGCCGCGGTTGTAGACCATGCCGTTGATCGAGCTCGAACCACCGAGCACCTTGCCCCGGGCCCACTCCTCCTGCTGTCCGAACGGGCCGAAGGGCTGAGTCGCGCTCTTCCAGGCGTAGTTCGGATTGCCGATCGTGAAAGCGAAGCCCTTCGGGACGTGGAAGGCCGGATTTCGGTCGCTGCCGCCCGCCTCGACCAACAGCACGCGGGTCGCCGGATCGGCGCTGAGCCGGTTGGCCAGGACGCAGCCAGCCGAGCCCGCGCCGACGATTACGTAGTCGTAGTCGGACAAATTCGCTCCCAAGTAGTCGTGGTTTCGTGGCGGGACTCGGCCCGCGGACCGACCGCGGCCGAGCTGGCTGCTGGGCTGGGCTATCTACGGCCGCCCCGCGGGACGTCGCGGAAGGCCATGTCGCGGTCGTTTCTGGCCTCTGAGGGCATGCCGAGGAAACGCTCGCTGACGACGTTGCGTGACATCTCGGTGGTGCCGCCCCCGATCTGACTCGACTGCCGCACGAGGAAGTTGACGCCGAGAGCGCCGAGCTCCTCGTCGTCCTCATCCCAGACCACGCCGGCCGCGCCGGCCAGCTCGAAGTTCAGGGTGGCCAGTTGCGTGGCCGTGACACCGCCGAGGATGCGAGCCAGCCCGGCGGCCTGGGTGTTGAAATGACCGCCGCTGATCGCGCGCCCGATCCGCGCGCCCGCCTCCTTGTTGACCAGGCTGAGCGAGTGGCTCTCGCCGATGAGCTGACGCACGACCGGGTCCTCGAGGCGTCCAGTCCGGCGGGCCACCGCGACTGGCGAGTGCGAGGAGCCGCCGCCCTCGGTCGAGCGCCCGGCCGGTCGGGTGATGAACGGCGAGATGTTGAAGCTCTTCTCGTAATACATCCACTTGGTCCCGACGGTCCAACCGGCGTCCACCTCGCCGATCCGGTCGCTGTCCGGGATGTGCAGGTCGGTCATGAACTCCTGGCAGAATTCCATCGCGCCGTTGAGCATCTCGATCCGGTTGACCTCGATCCCCGGCTGGTGGATCTTGACCATGAACACCGACATGCCGCGGTGCTTGGGCACGTCCCAGTTGGTTCGCACCAAGGCCAGCGCCCAGTCCGACCACCAGGCGCCAGTCGTCCAGATCTTCGAGCCGTTCACGACCCACATCTCGCCGTCGCGCACGGCGGTCGTCGTCGCGCCGGCCACGTCGGAGCCGCTGCCGGGCTCCGACAGCATCTGCATCCAGATCTCCTCGCCCTTCATGATGGCCGGGAGGTGCTGGCGCTTCTGCTCTTCGGTGCCGAACTCCAAGATGACCGCGGCGCAGGGGGTGAACGTCGGCACCTGAGTCCGATCCGGGAACTGATAGCCGACGATCTCGGAGTTGAAGACCGCCTGATGGGCCGGCGTCAGCCCGGCGCCGCCGTACTCCTTCGGGAAGACGATGCCGGCGAAGCCGCCGTCGTAGAGCTTGCGCTGCAGGTCGCGATTGCGCTGCACGTCAGCCAGCTCCTCCTCATCCGAGAGCGCTCCGCGAACGGCGGTGCGCGGCACCTCGGCCGGCATGTTGTCCTTCAGCCAGGCGCGGAGCCGGGACCGGAAGCTCTCCAGGTCCTCGACGTCATTGACGGCGTCGACGTCAGTGGCCAGATCAGTCATCGTTGGACTCCTGTTGCTCGAGGATGGCGGCCAGCCGCTCGCGGTGATCGGCGACGGTGCCGTAGGAATGCGCGTCGAGCACCACTCTACGAAGAAAGAGGTGAAGATCGTGCTCAAAGGTGACGCCGATGCCGCCGTGCATCTGCACGCAGTCGTGTAGCGCTTCCGGGCCGTAGTAGCCAAGGAAGGACTTGCCGGCGCTGACGTATTCGCCGGCGCGGTCGGTTTCGTCCTCGACGTGGGCGGCAGCCGAGTCGGCGATCGCGTGGCCTGCTTCCAGCCAGGCCCGCATGTCGACGTAGCGGTGCTTGAGCTCCTGGTAGGACGCCAGCGGACGGCCGAAGGAGTAGCGATCGTGCAGCCAGGCCAGCGTGATCTCCAGCGCGCGGTCCATGGCGCCGACCATCTCGGCCAGCTGGATGACGACCGCGACTTGCAGCTGCCACTCCACGTCGGCCGCGGCGGCGGCCGGCTCGCCGATGATCGCCGAGGCCGGCACCTCGACCTGATCGAACGTGACCTTGCCGAACCGGCGGGTCAGGTCGACCGTCTCCATCGGGGTGACCGTGACGCCCGGGCTGTCGGTCGGCACCAGGAACTGGGTGAGCCCCGCGCCGTCCCGCGCGGTGACCAACAGCAGATCCGACTGCGCGGCGGCCTCGACCGGAGCCTTGCGCCCGGTGAGCAGGTAACGGTCGCCCACTCGGGTCGCCTCGAGACCGATCGCGCCGAAACGGTCGAACGGACGGGGCTCGGCATAGGCCCAACTCCCG
>JAOPUY010000161.1 GCA_025963265.1 Frankiales bacterium
ACGCCGCCGGCTCCACCGAGCCCGCGGCGCTGTCGGGGCGGTCGCCGCGCCGGCGCAGCACCACCGTCGCCTCGACCGGCGCGTCCGCGGCGATCGGGGTGGCCTCCCGCAAGCCCTGAACCGCCGTTCGCTCGCTTCCCGGCAACCGCCGAAGCTCGAAATTCGCATCAGATTCCGTCATCTCTCCGGTCTACCCCAAACCTCTGACGGGCGCCGGGCAAACGGCGAGATCGGCGCCAACGGCGCCGGGAGTCGGCCCCGCGGCCTTTCTGCCGGCGGCTCGGGGTCGCTACGGTGGAATGTGAATACGCCGCCGCACGAAGCGGAGCGCGGCGCAACGACGTTATGAGGTGCAGCCATGGTCGCCGTCCCGGACATCACTCTCAACAACGGAGTCACCATCCCGCAGCTGGGTTTTGGCGTCTATCAGGTTCCGCCCAAGGAGACCGCGGCCGCTGTGCGCACGGCCCTGGATATCGGCTACCGCCACATCGACACCGCCGAGATGTACCGCAATGAGGCGGAGGTCGGGCGGGCCATTCACGAGTCGGGCATCGATCCGGCCGAGATCTTCGTGACCAGCAAACTCAACAACGGCTTTCACGCCTACGACGCCGCGCTGAGCGCGTTCGAGGACACCATGACCCGGCTCGGCCTGCCGCGGCTCGACCTGTTTCTCATTCACTGGCCGCTGCCCACGGTCAGCGATTACACCGAGACCTGGCGGGCACTGGAAAAGTTGTACCAGGACGGCCGGGTGCGGGCCATCGGCGTGTCGAACTTCCAGATCGCGCATCTGCGCAAACTGCACGCGGAGACCGAGATCCCGCCCGCCGTCAACCAGATCGAGCTTCACCCGTACCTGACCCAGGAACCGCTGCGAGCTTTCGACGAGGAGCACGGCATCGCCACCGAGGCCTGGTCGCCGATCGCGCAGGGCGCGGTGCTGTCGGACCCCACGGTGATCGAGATGGCCAGTCGTTATGACCGAACGGCAGCGCAGGTGGTGCTCCGCTGGCATATCCAGTTGGGCAACATCGTGTTCCCCAAGTCGGTGACCCCGGCCCGGGTTAAAGAGAATTTCGAGATCTTCGACTTCGAGTTGACCGACGCCGACGTGAGCCTGATCAGCGGGCTGAACAAGGACGCCCGGACCGGTCCAGATCCCGACACGTTCGATTACCTCGCCACCTAGCCGCCAGCCGCTCCGGTTGGTGATTCCCGAGAGCTTAGGAGGACCTCATGACCACGCCCGAAGCGCCCGATCCCCGGCAGACGCCGACCCTGGACGACGTGTTCGAGCCGACCGAATCGGCTCCCCGCGACCGCCACGAGCACGGAAAGGCCTCAGCCCGGCCGAATGACGACGAGCTGGCCCACCGGACCGAGCAGGAGCGGGTCGAACTCGGCCTCGACGACTTCGACCCCGACAGCGTTCCGCCGGCGACCGACTGACCACGTGGCCGATCATTTCCGGTTCTGCAACGCGGTTGCTTGCTCCTGACTCGACGCGTCGAGCTTGCGGGTGTCCCGGGGTTCGGCGAACGGGGTCTGGTCCGCCGGTTGGCCGGCCTGAATCGCGCGCGCGTGTTGCAGCTCGGCGTTGAACTCAGCCCCGAGTAAGAACGACACGTTAGTCAGCCAGAGCCAGACGAGGAACACGATGACGCTGGCCAACGAGCCGTAGGTCTTGTTGTAGGACCCGAAGTTCGTCACGTAGACCGCGAACAGCGCGGACGCCGCGATCCACATCAGCACGGCCAGCAGGCCGCCCGGGCTCACCCACTGCACGCCCGGCTGCTTCACGTTGGGCGCGGCGTAGTAGAGGATCGCCAGCATCAGGCCGACCAAAATGACCAGCACCGGCCATTTCGCGATGCTCCAGATCAGCAATCCGGTGTGACCGATCCCCAAAGCGTGCCCGACCTTGTCGGCGATCGGACCACTGAACACGACGATCACCGCGCTCAGCAGCACCAGCACCGCCATCGCGATCGTGACGCCGAGCCGTACCGGAACGGTCTTCCAGATCGGCCGGCCCTCGCCGACCTCGTAAATCGCGTTAGCGGCCCGCATGAACGCCGCGATGTAGCCCGAGGCCGACCACAGCGCCAGCAGCAGCCCGATGACCGCCGCCAACCCGGCGCTGCTCCGGTCCTGCACATTGTCGATCACCTGCTGCAAGACCGATCGGACGCCGCCGGGAGCGAGCTCCCCCACGTTGTCCAAGAGCGTCTGCGTGGTCGAGCGGCCGAGCAAGCCCAAGATCGACACCAGCACGAGCGCGGCCGGCGCCAGCGTGAGCACGCCGCGATAGGTGAGGGCGGCGGCCCAATCAGAGAGGTTGTCGTCCTTATAGGCCTTCACCGATCGCCGCAACGCGGCCCGCCACGAGCCGTCGCTCAATTGCCTGAGCTGGGCCGGCTGGCTGTGCGCGTCGACCGGGGTATGCTCCTCGGCCGGGTTGTCCGCGGCGGCCGGGTTGTCCGCGGCGGCCGGGTGGTGCTCGTCCGAGCTAGCGGTGCTGGAATCGACGTTCATCGGCTGAACCCTTTGCGCGATCGTTCGTGCCGGCGGGATGCGGCGTGGTGTTTCAGCCGCCTCCACCGTACGGCAGTGCGGGCGACGCCGTGCCACCCAGCGGCGGCCAGCGGCGGCCAGCGGCGGCCGAACTCAGTCGGTGAGCAAGTTGCCGTAGCGCCGCAAGACACGGTCCCGGGTGCCAGGGTCCAGCCGAGGCACCGGCTCCAGGAAAATCTCACCGAGCGCGGAGAATTCCGCGCGCAGGCTCTCATCTATCCGCACACAGGCCCGTTCCAAGTCGGCCGCGCTGAAGGTGTCGATGAAATCGACCCGAGCGCAAAGCAGGACCGATCCGGTTCCCACGACCATGGTCAGCATGTCGACCACGTCGTCGACCTCGGGCTGCTCCTCCAAGCGGGCCTCGATAGCTCGCATCAACCGGGGATCGGCCTGCTGACCCACCAACAGCGACCGGCAGGTCTGGGCCAGCGCGGCCGAGGCGAGGACCAGCAGCAAGCCGATCGCGATGGAGGCCAGCCCGTCGTAGACGGCCAATCCGGTCAGTTGCTGCAGCGCGACCCCGGCGGCGGCCAGGGCCAGGCCGATCAGGGCCACGCTGTCCTCGAGCACCACGCTTTTCACCGTCGGATCCTCAGGGTTCCGCACGTAGTCGGCCAAGGTGCGGCGCGAGCGTCGGGCTGCGCCGCGGGCCTGACGCAGCCCCTGACGCAGCGAGGTGCCCTCCAGGCCAGCGGCGATGGCCAGCACCAAGTAGTTGAGCCAGGCCATCCGCTGATCGGGGTCGGAGACGATCGTGTGCACGCCCTCATAGACCGAGAACACCGCGCCGGAGATGAAGATCGCCATAGCCGCCAGCAGCGACCAGAAGTAGCGCTCTTTGCCGTAGCCGAAGGGGTGCTGCCGGTCGGCGTCGCGTCCCGCTCGCCGCAGCGCGGTGAGCAGAAACAGCTCGGTTGACGTGTCGCCGAAGGAGTGGGCCGCCTCCGACAGCAGCGCGCCCGAGCCGGACAGCAGGCCGGCGATGAGCTTCAGCACGGCGACTAGGAGGTTGGCGGCTAGGGCGAGGAGCACGGTCAGCCGGCTCTCATCGTTCGTCCCCGACTCAGCCGCGCCCTTCCCGGGAGCAGGCTCGTCGTCCATTGGCAGGCCCCTTCGGGTCGGCGCCTCGATGGCTGCGTGCTCAACCAGGCCCGACGGTACCTGGCCGGGCCCCGGCCTGATTACGCCAGCCGATAGCCTCAGGTATGGATCTGCACATCGCCGAGCGCGTCGACCGCGCGCAACAACGCTTCGGCGCGTTGGGCTTCCCGCTGGCGGTCGTCTACAAGTACTTCGATGACTTCGGCGGCTACCTTGCGGCGCTGATCACGTACTACGCGTTTGTGTCGCTGTTTCCCTTGCTGTTTCTGCTGTCGACTGTGCTCGGGCTGGTGCTGGAGGGACACCCGGCGTTGCAGCAGCAAGTGCTGCACTCCGCCCTCGCCGACTTTCCGGTGATCGGCTCGCAGCTCGGCCAGCCCAAAAAGATCGGCGGCGGCACGGCCGGCCTGGTCATCGGAATCCTCGGCTCGCTCTACGGCGGTCTGGGCGTGGCGCAAGCCCTGCAGTACGCCATGAACACCGCGTGGGCGGTGCCCCGCAACCGACGGCCGAACCCGTTTAAGGCGCGCGGACGCGGCCTGCTGTTGTTGGCGACGGCCGGGGTCGGCGTGCTCGGCAGCACGGTGTTGTCCGCGCTCGGCAGCAGCGACGTCGGCTCCTTCGGCCCCGGACTCAAAGCCTTGGTTCTCCTCGGGTCGGTCGCCCTCAACGCGACCGCATTCGTGTTCGCCTTCCGGCTGGCCACCACCCGCGAGCTCTCGATCCGCGATGTGCTGGTGGGCGCGGTGGCCGCTGCGATCATCTGGCAGCTGCTGCAGAGCTTCGGCGTGCTCTACGTCGAGCATGTGGTGCGCCACGCCAGCGCCACTAACGGTGTGTTCGCAATCGTCCTCGGGCTATTGGCTTTTCTGTACGTGACGGCAACGGCGGTGGTGTTCTGCGTCGAGGTCAACGTCGTGCGGCGCGACCAATTGCATCCGCGATCGCTGCTCACTCCATTCACCGACGACGTGATTCTCACTCGAGGCGATCGACGGGTCTACACCGGTCAGGCCAAAGCCCAGCGCAGTAAGGGATTCGAGACGGTGGACGTCAGCTTTGCGCCGACCGCGGCTGCCTGTCCGCCCGACCCGAGCACCGACGCGGACGAGGGGTCGGCAAGCCAGCGCGGCAGCGAGCCGAAGGGATAGCGAGACGAACGGTGGCGAGACGAACGGTGCCGAGCCGAACGGTGTCGAGCCGAACGGAGCGGGGGCGGCCGGATCAGTCCGTCTCGCGCCGCGGCGGCGCGCTGGCGTAGCCGTCGTCGGTGCGGTCCGCGGGGACGGCGACCCGC
>JAOPUY010000191.1 GCA_025963265.1 Frankiales bacterium
CTGTCCTTCGTGACCAGACAGCGCACGTCATGCGTTCGCATCAAGGCCAACTCGCCCTCGACGGTGTACGGACCGCGGTCGAGCAGCAGCGTCATCCGTTCGGGCATTGGGCCGGCTGGTGGGTCCACGGTGCGGACGACGTAGTGATGACCAGCATCGGCGGCGAAAACCGACAGATCCCGACGGCCGGTCGTGAGCAGCACCGTGCCGGGCGGCGCCGCGGCGATGGCGGCGGCGGCGGCCTCGATGTCGGATACCCAGGTCCAGTCATCCCCGGCCGTCGCGGACCAACCGGGGCGCCGCAGCACCAGCAACGGCCGCCGCGCCAGCCGGCTGGCGGCGACGGCGTGCTCGGTTATCGTCGCCGCAAACGGGTGAGTGGCGTCGACCACCAGGTCGAACCCGCCCGCTTGCAGGTGTTCGGCCAACCCAGCTATCCCGCCGAAGCCACCGATCCGCACCTGGCCCACGGGCAGTGCGGGGTTACTGACCCGTCCGGCCAGCGAGGACTCGAAAGAGGTCGCCGGACGGTCAGCCAGCGCCAGGGCGAGGGCCCGGGCCTCGCCGGTACCCCCGAGGATCAGCACTCGCACGTGAGCACTCGCAGCTCAGAGCCCGACCGCGGGGCGGCCGCTCGGCGACTCGACCGCACGGCTGCGGCTGACCGACTACGACGCACCATCGCGGCTAACCGACTACACCGCACGGCTGCGGCTGGCCGAGTAGAGGTAACTGTCGGGGAATCCCTCCGCCGCGAGCACCGCCCCGACGACGATGACCGCGGTTCGCTTGAGACCGGCGCCCGCTACCTTCCCGGCGATGTCAGCCAGTGTGCCGCGCAGCACCACCTCGTCCGGCCGGCTGGCATAGGCGACCACCGCGACCGGGCAGTCAGCCCCATACTCCGGCGTCAACTCCGCCACCACGGCCGCGATCCGCTGCGTCGACAGGTGCAGCACCAGCGTGCTCCGCCCAGCGCCGAAGGCACTCGCGATCGCGGCAAGGTCCTCGCCGGGCGGCATCGGGGTGGCCCGCTCGGCCGTTCGGGTGAGGACCACCGTCTGTCCGATTCCGGGCACCGTGAGCTCGCGGCCCAGACTGGCCGCCGCCGCCGCGAACGCCGGCACCCCAGGCGTGATGTCGTAGGGCACTCCGGCTGACTCGAGCTGGCGGATCTGCTCCGCCACCGCGCTGAACAACGACGGATCGCCGCTGCACAACCGCGCGACGTCATAACCGGCCTGATCCGCGGCGACCAGCTCAGCCACGATCTCATCCAGGGTGAGCGTCGCGGTGTCGATCAGCTGCGCCCCGTCCGGGCAATGCCCCAGCACCTCCGGCGGTATCAGGCTGCCCGCGTAGAGACACACCGGCGACGCGCCTAACAACCGCTGGGCGCGCAGGGTGATCAGGTCGGCCGCACCCGGGCCGGCCCCGATGAAGTGCACCGTCACGCCGAGTCCTTCCGGTAGTGCCACTGGGTCACCGGCATCGCCGCGCGCCAGCCGTTGAACGCCCCCACCGGCGCGGCCCGCTGCACCGCGATCCGGCTGAGCTCCCCGCCGTAGCGCTGAAAGGCCTGGGCCAGCACGACTTCGGTCTCCAGCGTCACCCCGTTGGCGACGAGCCGGCCACCGGTCGGCAGGGCCGCCAGACAAGCATCCAACACTCCGTCAACGCTGACCCCGCCCCCCACGAACACCGCGTCGGGAACCCCGAATTCAGCGAGCGCGGCCAGCGCGTCCGGCGCTCGGCCCGCCACGATCTGCAGCCCCGGCACGCCTAAGCGTTCCGCGTTCGCCGCGATCCGCTCCAACCGGTCTGGACGCGGCTCGATCGCGATCGCCCGGCAGTCCGGATGTGAGCGCATCCACTCGATGCCGACGCTGCCCGAGCCCGCGCCGACATCCCACAGCAGCTCGCCCGGAGCGGGGCGGAGCGCCGACAACGTCACCGCGCGCACCTCCCGCTTCGTCAGCTGCCCGTCGCTGTCGAAGGCCTCGTCGGGCAAGCCCGGAGTGCGGGGCAGCACCGCCCGCGCGTCGGCCAACCGCGGCTGGAGCGCCAGCACGGCCAACGGCTCGTGCGGCACTGCGGTCCACTCCGCCGCGATCCCTCGTCGCAACGTT
This sequence comes from Frankiales bacterium, assembly GCA_025963265.1. Classification (GTDB taxonomy): domain Bacteria; phylum Actinomycetota; class Actinomycetes; order Mycobacteriales; family Jatrophihabitantaceae; genus Jatrophihabitans_A. The sequence goes on from JAOPUY010000191.1 coordinate 2,130, forward strand.
TCCGCGGCCCCGCCCAGCTGTCCCAGCAGCGTCAGCTCGCTGGCGCCGTAGCCCGCTCCCGTCGCCAACGCGGCCAGCTCGCTCGAGTCATCGCTCGACTCGAGCAGCACCAGCAGCCGCCGACCCGGCGACAACGCGGCGAGCAACGCGGCCTTCGGACGTCCCACCACGCTGATCGTCTCCACGGCCTCGGCCGGCCAGCCCAGCCGCGCACAGGCCAACGCCAGCGAGGACAGCTGCGGGACCACCTCCAGCGCGTCAGGTCCGATCAGCCGCGCCAGCGTGCCGCCGACCCCGTAGAACATCGGGTCGCCACTGGCCAGCACGACCAGCCCGCGCGACCGATGCCGCTCGAGCAACCCGGCCAGGGCCGGCATCATCGGGCTGGGCCAGCTGACTCGCTCAGCGCCCAGCGAATCCGGCAACAACGCGAGCTGGCGTTCGCTGGCCACGATCACGGCCGCGTCGGCCAGACGCTGGCGAGCGAGCGAGCCCAGACCGTCCCAGCCGTCCGCGCCGATCCCGACCACGGACACCCGACGGTCAGGCCGGGTGCTGGCGGCGGCGGTGATGGGCACAGAGTGCAGTCTGCCTCAGGTGCCGCGCCGACCCCAGACTCAGCTCGGCGCGGCCGGCTGAAGTAGTCTGGCGACACGTCCGGGCGGCAGGAAGCTGGTGAGATTCCAGCGCGGTCGCGCCACTGTGAACCAGACTTCGACGCGGTCGAATTGATCGTCGGAATGACGAGCCCGTCACCGGGGTCTGGCGAGCCAGACACTGTGCCCAGACGCCGCCCGACAACTGGGGACGCAGAATCCCTGAAGGAGGCAACGCGTGGCGCAATTCCCTTTCACCGCGGTCGTCGGCATGGACGACTTGCGGCTCGCGCTCATCCTCAACGCCGTCTCGCCGGCTATCGGCGGCGTGCTGGTGCGGGGCGAGAAGGGCACCGCGAAATCGACTGCGGTCCGCGCCTTGACCGCGGTGCTGCCTCAGCTCGAGGTCGTCGAAGGCTGCCGGTTTCAGTGCGATCCGAGCGATCCCGACCCCGACTGCCCGGACGGCCCGCACTCAGCTGAGCAGGCGCAGGCCCGCACCCGGCGCGACGCCCGGCTGGTGGAGCTGCCGGTCGGAGCCAGCGAGGACCGCTTGGTCGGCTCGCTCGACATCGAGCGGGCCCTGACCGACGGGGTCAAGTCCTTCGAGCCCGGGTTGCTCGCGGCAGCCCACCGGGGCGTGCTCTACGTCGACGAGGTCAACCTGCTGCACGATCACCTGGTCGACCTGCTGCTGGACGCCGCGGCCCTGGGCACCTCCTACGTCGAACGCGAGGGCGTCTCCATCCGGCACGCGTCGCGGTTCCTGCTGGTCGGCACGATGAACCCCGAGGAGGGCGAGCTCCGGCCGCAACTGCTGGACCGGTTCGGTCTCACGGTCGAGGTCGCAGCCCCGCGCGAGCCGGCGCTGCGGGCCGAGGTGGTGCGCCGCCGGCTCGCCTTCGACGCCGACCAAAGCAGCGTCATCACCCGCTTCGCCGACGCCGAGGAGTCGCTCAGCGCCCAGATCCGCCGGGCCCGCGAGCTGCTGCCGCAGGTCGAGCTGTCTGACCCGGCCTTGGCCCAGATCACCTCGGTCTGCGCCTCGTTTGACGTCGACGGGCTGCGGGCCGACATCGTCACCGCGCGCACGGCCTCGGCCCACGCCGCCTGGCACGGCCGGGTCGAGGTGTTAGAGGAGGACGTGCGGGCCGCCGCGCTGCTGGCCCTGCCGCACCGCCGTCGGCGCAACCCGTTCGACGCGCCGGGCCTGGATGAAGACCAGCTCGACCGGGCGTTGGCCGACAGCCGGCCGCCTGACCCCGACCCCGACCCCAACTCGGATGCCGATTCCGATTCCGATTCCGATTCGCAGTCCGAGCACGACGGGCCCTCGGCCAACCAGGCTGAATCGCCGGACCGAGAGCAGGCGGGCGACCAGCGGGCCGACCAGAAACCTGATTCGGGGGCCACGTCTGACGGCGGCGCGCAGAACACCGCCGAGCCGGGTGCAAGCGACGCCGCTGGACCCGACGCGTCCAACCCGGCCGAGCCGGGCGCAACCGACGCCGCCGAATCGGACGAGGCGAGCCCCGGCGGCGCCGCCGAACGCGTGGCGGCGGCCTCATCGCCGTTTCGGGCTCGGCTGCTCGAGGTCCCCGGAACCGGCTTCGGCGCGGCCGGACGACGATCACGGGCTGAGACCGAGTACGGCCGGACGACGCGCTCACGTCGGCCAGCTGGCCCGGTGCGGCACGTCCATCTGGCCGCGACCATCGCCGCCGCCGCCCCGCACCAAGCGCAGCGCGGCCGCAGCGGGCCTGGCCTGCGGCTGCGGCGCGACGATCTGCGCGAAGCGGTCCGGGAGGGCCGCGAGGGCAACCTCGTGCTGTTCGTGGTCGACGCCAGCGGGTCGATGGCCGCGCGTTCTCGGATGAGCGCGGTCAAGGGCGCCGTCCTGTCGCTGTTGCTCGACGCCTATCAACGGCGGGACAAAGTCGGCCTGATCAGCTTCCGCGGGCACCAGGCCGATCTGCTGCTGCCGCCGACGTCCTCGGTCGACGCGGCCGCCGCGCGCTTGGAGGTGCTGCCGACCGGTGGACGCACCCCGCTGGCGGCGGCTCTGCTGCAGGCTCAGGAGACGCTGCGAGTCGAACGGATGCGCGACCCGCTGCGCCGGCCCCTGCTGGTGCTGGTCACCGATGGCCGGCACACCGCCGGCGATGATCCGCGGCGCGCCGCGGCTCTGCTGGCCCGACAGCGCATCGCTAGCGTGGTCATCGACTGCGAGTCCGGTCCGGTGCGGCTCGGGATGGCCGCGGGCTTGGCCCGATCGCTGGGCGGGATGTGCCTGCAACTGGAGGAGTTGGCGGCTGGCTCTCTGGCCGAAACCGTCCGCTTGATCAAGGCGGCGGCCTGATGCCCCAAGGCCAGCCCGAGGTCGTGCCCGAGGACGGTCTGACCACCCGTCAGCGCCGCAATCGCGCGTTGACGATCGTGCACACCGGGGAGATGAAGGGCAAGTCCACCGCCGCGTTCGGGTTGGCGTTGCGGGCCTGGAACCAGGGCTGGCCAATCGGCGTCTTCCAGTTCGTGAAGAGCGCCAAATGGAAGGTCGGCGAGGAAGCGGCCTTTCGCGCGCTGGGCGAACTCCACGCCCAGACCGGCCAGGGCGGCTCGGTGAGCTGGCACAAGATGGGCGAGGGCTGGTCCTGGATCCAACGCGGGCCGCAAGAGGACCACGCGCTGGCCGCGGCGCAGGGCTGGGAGCAGATCAAACGAGACCTGGCCGCGGAGACCTACCGCTGCTATGTGCTGGACGAGTTCACCTACCCGATGAAGTGGGGCTGGGTCGAGGTCGC
>JAOPUY010000236.1 GCA_025963265.1 Frankiales bacterium
GGCTCGCTCGTCCAGCACCTCGACCCGGAGGACCTGTTCACGGTCACCAAGCAGGGGTTCGACTTCTACCACCGGGTGTTCGACTACCGGTACCCGTTCGGCAAGTACGACCAGCTCTTCGTCCCCGAGTTCAACGCGGGCGCGATGGAGAACGCCGGGTGCGTGACCTTCCTCGAGGACTACGTCTTCCGCAGCCGGGTGACCGACGCCCGCTACGAGCGCCGCGCCGCCACGATCCAGCACGAGATGGCCCACATGTGGTTCGGCGATCTGGTGACGATGAAGTGGTTCGATGACCTGTGGCTCAACGAGTCCTTCGCCGACTGGGCCGCGGCCATGTCCCAGTCCCAGGCCACCCGCTGGACGAATGCCTGGACCACTTTCGCCAACGTGGACAAGACGTGGGCCTACCGGCAGGACCAGCTGCCCTCCACCCACCCCATCGCGTGCGAGATCCCGGACGCCGAGGCGGTCGAGGTCAATTTCGACGGGATCACGTACGCCAAAGGGGCGAGCGTGCTCAAGCAGCTCAGCGCCTATGTGGGGATCGATGAGTTCCTAGCGGGCGTGCGGCAGTATTTCGCCGACAACGCCTACGGCAACACGACGCTGCCCGACTTCCTCAAGGCGCTCAACGCGGCCTCGGGCCGGGAGCTTTCGGAGTGGTCCAAGGTCTGGCTGGAGACCTCCGGCCTGAACACCATCACGCCGGTCTACGCGGTCGATGACGCGGGCGTGTTCACCGCGTTCGCGCTGACCCAGGACGCGCCGACCGTCACCGCCAAGGACAACGTGCTGCGCCCCCACCGGCTGGCCGTCGGCCTCTACTCCTACAACGAGGCGGGCGAGCTGGTCCGCACCGACCGGGTGGAGCTCGACGTGCTCGGCGAGCGGACCGAGGTGAGCGAGCTGATCGGAAAGCCGCGGCCCGACTTCATCCTGGCCAACGACGACGATCTGACGTACTGCAAGCTGCGGCTGGACTCGCACAGCCTGGCCACGCTGCGCGCCGGCGGTCTCGGCGCCCTGACCGACTCGTTGACCCGCGCGGTCTGCTGGGTGGCGGCGTGGGACATGGTGCGCGACGGCGAGCTCGCGGCCCGCGACTACCTGGACTTGGTCATCGCCGGCTCCCCGCACGAGACCGAGATCGGCGTTATCCAGTCCGCGCACCGGCAATTGCTGCGCGCGTTGGAGATCTACGCCGACCCCGAATGGGCGCCGACCGGGCGCGCTCGCTTCGCCGAGGTCGCCATCGACGCCCTGCGCGCGGCCGCACCCGGCTCGGATCACCAGCTGGCCTGGGCGCACGCCGTGCTCGGCTCCGCGACGACGCCGGCCCAGACGGACTTCCTGGCCGCCGTCTACGCCGGCCAAGAAGTCGTCGACGGCCTGGTGATCGACACCGACCTGCGCTGGGCGATCCTGCAGAGCCTGGTCGCGCGGGGGCGGGCGGCCCAGCCCGAGATCGAGGAGCAGGCCGCGCGGGACAAGACCTCGGCCGGCATCCGGGCCAAGGCGACGGCGCAAGCCCTCATCCCCACCGCCGAGGCCAAGGAGGCCGCCTGGAACGCGGCGATCTACGACGAGTCGCTCAGCAACGCAGTGATGCGCGCGACCCTGGTCGGCTTCAGCCACCCGCTGCAGGCCGCGCTCGTCGCGCCCTACGCCGAGCGGTACTTCGGCGCGGCGGCCGAGGCCTGGCAGCGGCGCACCTCGGAGATCGCCCAGGACATCGTCGTCCTGCTCTTTCCGTCCTGGGGCGACTCGATCACCGCCCGCACGGTGGAGCTGGCCGATGAGTTCCTGGCCGACACCAGCCGGCCGGCGGCACTGCGCCGGCTCATCTCCGAGGGACGGGCCGACATCGAGCGGGCGCTGCACGCCCGCGCCGCCGACCAAGCAGCCGCCCGCACGGCCGAGTAAATAGGGATTGTGCGGCCAGAAATCGCGGTTTAGCTCCGAAGAGCGCGAGTTCTGGCCGCACTAGGCGGTGAAGGTTAGGAGGCCCAGTTGGGGCGCAGCGGGAAGCCGGCGTTGCCGTCGCTGGCGACCTTGACCGCAAGCACCTGATGCAGCTGGATGCCGTTGGTCTCAAAGCCGATGCGCGAGCCGGCCATGTACAAGCCCCAGACCCGGGCGGTGGCCAGTCCGACGTCGGCCACGCAGTCGTCCCAGTTGCGCTCGAGGTTGGCGCACCAGTCGCGCAGGGTCAGCGCGTAGTGCTCCCGCAGGTTCTCCTCGTGGCGCACCTCCAGGCCGGCGTTCTGCGCCTCGCTGATGATCCGCCCGGACCCGGTCAGCTCTCCGTCGGGGAAAACGTAGCGGTCGATGAAGTGCCCGGGCAGCGCCTTGGCGATGTTGTCCGGCCGCGTGATGCAGTGGTTGAGCAGCCGGCCGCCCGGGCGCAGCTTGTCCCGGATGAAACCGAAGTAACTCGGGTAGTTACCGATGCCGACGTGCTCGAGCAAGCCGATCGATGAGACCGCGTCGTAGTCTCGGCCGGTGGCGTCGCGGTAGTCGGAGTGCCGGATGGTGACCAGGTCGGCGAGGCCCTCGCGCTCCGTCTCGGCTTGGGCCCAGGCCGCCTGTTCAGCCGACAGGGTCACCCCGAGCACGGTGACGCCGTAGTGCCGCGCCGCGTGCCGCGCCATGCCGCCCCAGCCGCAGCCGATGTCGAGCAGTCGCATCCCGGGCTCGAGGCCGAGCTTGCGGGCGACCAGGTCGAACTTCTCCTCTTGCGCCTCCTCCAAGCTGGCGTCCGGCTTGGGGTAGACCGCGCAGGTGTAGGCCATGGACGGGCCGAGCACCTTCTCGTAAAAGGCGTTCGAGACGTCGTAGTGGTGGTGGATCGCCTCGGCGTCGCGGCCGCGGGAGTGCCGCAGCCCCTCCACCGTCCGACGCCAGCGGGGCAGCGCCTCCTGAGCGGGCGGCTCAGGCGGAACCAGGTTCTGCACGCCGAGAGTGCGGATCAACTCCGTCGCCTCGCGGATCGAGGGGCGCCGGAAACGCCAGCTTTCCAGGAGCTTGAGGGCCTCGTAGGGATTGCCGGGGTGCGAGCCCTCCATCGAGAGGTCGCCGCTCACGTAGGCGCGGGCCAAGCCCAGGTCGCCCGGTGCGGTGGCCAGGTAGCGCAAGCCGCGCTCGTTGTTGAGCACGAGCTTGATCTTGGCGTCCTCGGGGCCGAAGCTGCTGCCGTCGTAGGCGCTGAACTTCAAGGACGGCGCCTCGACCGTCAGAGTCCGCACAATGTCAGCGATCTTCATCGTCGTCCTACCGCCTTTTCGTACATTCCGGTCAGCCGATGCTCCGGATCATATTTGTCTTTGAGCTGCCGGTACACCTCGCCGCCGTACATGGCGTCGAAGGTCTCGCGGTCGTAGTAGGCGTCGGAGTACAGCGACTTGTGCCCGTGATGAGCGGCGACGGCGGCCTCGACGCGGCGATTGAGGTCGCCGTCGACATCGCCCGGCGCGATCGGGACCGTCCCCCAGAAGCCGACGTTGACGTAGACCTGGCCCGGGTGCAGGGGGTACAGCGGCCAGGTCCGGGCCGAGCTCGGGTCACCGGCGACTGACTCGCGCAGCTTCAGCGGGCAGAGCCAGACCGGCGCCATGGGGACGTTGTCGGCAAACCAGCGCAGGAACGCCGCCGTCTGGCCCAGCGGGATCTCGACGTCCTGCACGACACGCTCGCGCGGACCGATCCCCTTGACGCGATCGATCTTGGCCGCGACCTGGTAGCGGTGGTCCAGCGAGACCAGCCGGTGGTAGAAGTCGCTGCGGCGGTACTTGGCCGGCCAGAGCTTGCGCAACGTCGGATTCTGGGCGCCAAAGGCCCCCGAGCACCAGAACCAGTCGGTGTCCCAGCGCCAGATGTAGTCGTGCACGCTGAGGCAATCGCGTTCGCGCTCGCGGATGGAGCGGTAATAGATCTGCTGGCCGGTGTAGTCCGAGGCCTGCAGCTGCCCCGCCTCGGCCGGCCACTCGACCCACCGCCCGAGGCTGAGGTAGGCCTCGTCCGGGCCGAACACCACGCCGTCGAGGAATTCGACGGGCTCGCCGTCCCAGCTGCGCTTGGCGCTGATCTCATCGACCGCCGCGCACAGCGCGTCGAGGTCGGCGAAGCGGACGTGCCGCAGCGCCACGTGCGGGCGCACCGGCTCGAGCGCGATCTTGAGCCGCACGGCGTAGCCGAGACTGCCGTAGGAGTTCGGGAAGCCCTCGAAGAGGTCTGGGTGCGACTCGGGGCTGACCGTCAGTAGCTCGCCCGCGCCGGTCAGGATGTCCATCTCCAGCACCGCCTCGTGCGGCAGCCCGTCGCGGAAGGAGGAGCTCTCGATGCCGAGGCCGGTGACCGCGCCGCCGAGGGTGATGGTCTTCAACTGCGGGACCACCGTCGGCATCAAACCGTAGCCGAGGGTCGCGTCCACCAGCCGCTCGTAGGTGCAGACGCCCTGCACGTCAGCGGTGCGGGCGACCGGGTCGACGTTGAGCACTCCGCTCAGCCCGGACACATCCAGCCCGGGGGCGTCGGTGCTGGCCCGAGGGCGGAACAGGTTCGAGGTTCGCTTGGCGAGCCGGACGGGCTGACCAGTCGGAATCGCCGCATAGGAGGCCCGCAACGCCGCCACTGCGGCGGCGTGCGCGTCGGAATCGGTCATGATGGTGCTCATCGCATAGGACCTTAATGGCGGGTTGTTTCTTCTCGGCTAACCAGTCGCCGCCGAGGTGAGAACCGCCCAAGCCTGATCGCGGGGAACGATCAGCTCGTGCCGGCGGCGTCGGCCAGCTGCCGAAGGCCGTTGACGATGCCGCCGGTCAGATCGCCGCTGCTGAAGGACCCGCGCATGGCCAACGCGGCCAGACCGGCGACCCGGTTCGGAATCCGCTGCGAGGAGAGCCCGCCGGTCACGATCTCCAGCCGACGCTGGGCCGGCGAGATGGCGATCAGCACCGGGGCCTCGTGGGTCTCGGCCAGCTTGGCGAACATCTGCTCGGCGGTCGAGCGGGTGACTCCCGGCAGGTCGCCGACGTAGACGCTGAAGGTCAGGCCGGTCTCGCTGGAGGCCAGCGTGAGCGCCTCGTCGATCCGAGCGAGCTGGGTTGGCTTGAACGGGCGGTCCGGGCTGCCCAGCGGCGCGCGGGGGACGGTGAAGTCCTTCTGCACGGCCTCGCCGGTCGCGACCTCTTGGCCCTTGCTGGCGCCGGGCTCGGCTTCGCCGCCCGCGCCCCCAATCAGATCACCACTCACCGCTGGCACCTCCAGACGCTACGGCCGGGTCGGCCACTGATCCCGTGATGGCCAGCCGCGCCGCGGCGTCGGCGGCCGTGAGCGACTGCAGCTGCGACACCGGGCCGGCGTGGGCCGGATGCGGCAGATACCAGACGGCCTTGTACTCCCAGGGGCCGCCGGGACGGTAGCGCGGAGCGCGCACGGCGCCGGGGCCCAGGATCACGGCGGCGAACACGGCGAACGCCGCGATCGGAATCCCCGCAAAGACCAGCACCGTCTCGACGATGCTCATATGCGCCCTCCTTGGTGGACCACATACCGGATCCATGGGTCAGCTGCCCGTGTTCTGGCCAACTGGTCGTGCTTCGGCTGCACACGTTATCGAAACCGGAACTCAGGTGAGAGCGCCGGGTGCCCATGTGTGCCGCGCGACCCAGCATGGCCGAACTTCCAGCCTAGGAGGCGGACGCCTCGGCGATCGGCGATTCATAGCCGAGGTAGCGGTCCCAGGTCGGATCGCGCTTGGCCCAGCCCAGCACGAGCGCCACCGTCGGCGGCGGCTGGACGGGCACCCGAGACAGCGACCAGCCGATCTCGGCCAGCAGGCGGTCGCCCTTGCGGTGATTGCAGCGGGCGCAGGCGGCCACCACGTTCGTCCACTCGTTACGACCGCCGCGCGAACGCGGGATCACATGGTCGATCGTGTCCGCGCGCAGGGCGCAGTAGACGCAGCGGTGCGCGTCGCGGGCGAGGATGGCCCGGCGGGTCAGCGGGATCTGGCGGCGGTACGGGACCCGGACGTAACGGCACAGGCGCACTACGCGGGGCACCTGGATCGCGTGGGTGGCCGAGTGCATGAGCTCGTCGCCGGCCTCGACCATCACCGCCTTCTCGGCAAGGATCAGCACCACGGCGCGTCGCATCGGCACGACACACAATGGCTCGTACGACGCATTTAGGACAAGCGTCCCCGCCACCGGCCTCACCTCCGAGTGTGCCCCTAGTCAACCTGACGAACGCTGATCGCGCACGCACTATTTACCGGGACAGTGGCGCAGATCGCTGTGGCAGGCTTGCCAGCTGTGACCGCACCTGTGACTGCACCTGCGCGTGGCCCGGTGACCGCACCTCTGACCGTGCCTCTGACCGCGCCACTGCCTCGCCCTGGGACTGCCCCGTGATCGCCGGCGCCGACCCGCTGCTGGCCGAGAGCTTCCTCAGCCGACACGCGACGGTCCTCATCGCCCGGCCGGTCGCGGTGTTGGTGGTCGTGCTGGCCGCGTTCCTGATCCGGGCGCTGGCGCACCGCTCGATCGACAAGCTCACGCGCGCGAGCGCGGAGGGGCGCGTCCCGCGCATCCTCAGCCCCTTGACCGAACGCGCAGCCAACTCGGCGCTGTTCGAGTCGGCCGGCTTGCTGTCCGAGCGCCGACGGCAGCGCACGGAGACGATCGGGTCGCTGCTCAAGAGCGGCGTCAGCATCATGGTCTTCGTCACGGGGTTCCTGATCGTGCTCAGCGTCGTCGGCGTCGACCTGCTGCCCTTCGTCGCCGGC
>JAOPUY010000239.1 GCA_025963265.1 Frankiales bacterium
TCTGAGCGATGGAGGTCGCCTTGGCGATCGGGATCGCGAAGCCGACGGTCTGCGACGCCGCCGAGGTGGAGGCAGCCGTGTCGATGCCGATGATCTCGCCCTGGGCGTTGTACAGCGGTCCGCCCGAGTCGCCCGCCTGGATGTCGGCGTTCGTCTGGATCATGCCGGTCAGGCTCTCGGAGTTGCTGCCGTCGGAGTCGCTAGCCGTGATGGACTGATCCAGCGCGGTCACCGTGCCGGTCGCCGAGCTCGGCGCGCCGCCGGTGCCGCCGGCATTGCCGACCGCGGTCACTGCGTCTCCCACCTTGACGGTGCTCGAGTCACCGAGCTTCGCGGTGGCCAGGCCGGACGCGTTCTGCAGCTGCAGCACCGCCACGTCGTCGGTCGGGTCCGTTCCGACCAAGGTCGCCGTGTAGGTCTTGCCGGTGCTGACGACGGTCACCGAGATGCTGGTCGAGCCGTCGACGACGTGGTTGTTAGTGAGGATCTCGCCATTAGAGGTGAGCACCATGCCGGTTCCGGCCGCCTTGCCGGTGCCGTAGTCGAGCACGGTGTTGACGTCGACCACGCCTACCTGCTGGGTCGAGGTGGCCGTTCCGGTGGTCGAGTCGGAGGAACCCGAACCTGAGCCGGCACTCCCGCCCGCTCCCGTTCCGTCCGAACCGAACGGGTTGCTCCAGCCGTACTGGTTGCCGCCCGAGCCCAAGCCACCGCCAGAGCCGCCGGAGCCGGAGCCCGAGCCCAGTCCGTTCTGCGAGAACGGATCGGTCGTGTTCGGCGTGGTCACCGAGGCCTGGCTGGAGGAGTTGTGGTGGGACTGCTCAATGGCGATGCCGACACCGCCGACGCCCAGCGCGATGACGGCCGCGGCCGCGATCGAGCTGATCAGCACCCGGCGGTGCTTCGGCTTAGGGGTCGAGCCCGACGGCAGCGCGTTACCGGCCGTCGGGGGCGTCCAGTAGTTCGGCGGCGGGGGCGGTCCCCAGTAGTTCTGGCCGGCCGCCGGGTGCGGGTACGCGGCGTAGCCCTGGTACTGCGGGTAGGGCTGGCCATCCGGTCCGACCGGGTTCACCGGGTAGCCCGGCTGCGCGCCGTACGGCGCCTGGCCGCCCTGACCCGACTGGCCGTAGGCCGCCTGCCCATAGGCCGGCTGGCCGTAACCAGGCTGCCCGTAACCAGGCTGCCCGTAACCGGGCTGGCCGTAACCGGGCTGCGCGCCGTAGGGAGACTGGCTCGCGTATCCGGCCGGCGCGCCATAGGCCGACTCGCCGGCGGTGCCGGGCGAAGTGCTCTCGGCCGCGCTCGGCTGACCGGCGGGGTCCTGGGACGCGCGCACCGGGTAGGCCTGGCCGTCCGGGCCGACCTGGTACTGCTGGTAACTCGGCAACGCCTGACCATCCGCGCCGACCTGGTAGCTACCAAAAGGCGGCTGCGGCGGGTTGCCGGCGGGAGTCTGCTCGGCGGCGTCCTCCGGCTGCGAAGTCGGCCGGTCAGCCGTTGGTTCGTCGCTCATCCTGATTACCTCGTCTACTCGTTCGCCATGGAGTGGCTGATCCCTATGACCGGAACCGGGCACCTGATCGCCACAACGACGAGATAACCAGCCGCACCTCGATGCACTCTTTGAGTTAACACAGGAATTCCTGTGAGCAGGTGCTCGGCGGCTTCGGAGACTGTGATTATCCTAGGCGTCGATGGATACCAAGGGAGCAGTGCCGGTCGGGCCAGAGCCTCTCGACCCGGCTGCGATCCACGGTGCCCTCGACGGCTCCCTTCCCGCAGCGACGCCCGATGCCGCTGCGCCGGGGCCGGTCGGCGGCGGCGGTCAGGTGACGATCGCCACCGGCGGCGCGAATTCCGACACCGTCACCATCCGGCGGCCGAGATCGGTCATCATCTTCGCGCTCTGGTTCGCCCTCGGCCTAGGCGTCGCCTACTTGGGCTTCGTGATTTTCGAGCGCTTGCGCAACGTCGTCCTGATTCTGGCCTTCTCGCTCCTCATCGGGCTGACGCTGGACCCGATCGTGACGTTCCTGCAAAAGCGCGGGATCAAACGGCGCTACGCCGCCACGATCACCTGGCTGGCCGTCGTCGCGCTCCTCAGCGCGCCGTTCGTGCTGGCGATCGACGCGGCGACCACGCAGCTGCCTGCCCTGATCAAATCCGCGCCGTCGCTGATCAACAACGCCGAGTCGCACCTGCCGGGATCGCTCGGCGAGAAGCTGAAAACCGCGACCGACTCCACGAGCAGCGGCGCCAGCCTCAACCCGACGAAGATCTTGAACTACGTGCTGACCAGCGGCGAGCTGATCTTCAGCGCCGTGACCGACATCGTCGTGGTCGCCTTCTTATCGCTCTACTTCGCGATCGGGCTGCCGAGCCTGCGCGACCTGTCCCTGCGGGCGGTGCCGCTGTCCCGTCGTCCTCGGGTCGGTCGCGTGCTCGACAACCTCATCGTGCAGGTCGGCCGCTACATGCTCTCGACGGTGATGATCGCGCTGCTCTGCGGTTTCGGCACCACGATGTGGTCGCTGTCCTGGGGCATTCCCTATCCGGTCCTGCTCGGGGCGCTCGTCTCGGTGATCTCGCTGATCCCGGTGATCGGCTCCACCATCGGCGGCGTCATCGTCACGTTGGTCTCGCTCACGGTCGGGCTGCCCACCGCTATCGCGACGCTTATTTTCTACATCGGCTACCGGATGGCCGAGGACTACCTGATCCAGCCCCGGGTGATGCGGTTCTCGGTGGAGTTGCCCGGGGTGATCACCGTGCCCTCGGTCATCCTGGGCGGCGCGATCCTCGGAATTCCGGGCGCCCTGTTCGGAGTGCCGATCGCGTTGGTGATCCGCGAGCTGGTCCGCGAGGTCGTCTTCCCGGCCACCGACCGGGCCTGAGCCGCGCCGCCGCCTAGGACGGTCGGTCCGGAGCCAGGAAGTCGATGTCATGGATCGTCTCGCCGTCGATGACGAGGTCGGCCACGATCTCGCCCACCACCGGCATGAACTTGAAGCCGTGCCCAGAGAAGCCCACCGCGAGGACGACGCGCGCGCCCGACCGCGGATGGAAGCCGATCACGAAATCGTCGTCCGGTACGCCGGCGTACATGCACGCGCTGCCCCGCAGCCGCGGTCCGAGCAGCCCGGGCAGCGCCTTGGCCAAATAGCGCTCGAGGTTGGCCGCGTCGGCATCGGTCACGACTCGGTCCAACTGGTCGGGATGGGCCGGCGATCCATCGCGATAGATCCCCGCCTTGACGCCCGGATCACCTGAGACCCGCGGGAAGCCGTAGATCTCGGTCGGCCGGGCGCCCTCCTCCCCCGGCCACTCCCAGAGATAGACCGGGAACCGCTGGGGGTCGAAGTCGACGAGCGCCGCCTGCCCGCCGGCCGGCTCATACCAATGGACGGTTTGCCGGAGCACCCCGATCGGCGCGAGCTCCAGCGCCAGCGACGTGCTCGCCCAGGCGCCGGTGGCCAGCACCACTTTCGCGGCGATGACCTCGAGACCACCGGCCTGGATCCGGACGCCGTCCGGGCCGAGTTCGATGGACTCCATGGCCGTCTCGAACCACAGTTCGGCCCCCGCGTCCGAGGCGAGCTCGAGGTTGGCGAGCACGCTCGGCTCGGCCAGCGCGTAGCCGGCGTTGGCCTCAAGCACCGCGATGTGGTCCTCGGGCAGCGAAAATTGCGGATATCGCGCTCGCATCGCCGCGCGATCGAGGGTCTCCACCGGCAGGTCCCACTGCTGGGCCGACTTCACGGTGCCAGCGACGACCGCGCTATCCGGCCGTCCGATCATCAGCGCCCCGCAGCGGACGAACAACTCTCGGCCGGACTGGACCGAGAGCTCGTCCCAGAGCTCATAGCTGCGACGGAGCAGCGGCACGTAGTCGGGCCGCTCGAAGTAGGCCTGGCGGACGATGCGGGTGCCGCCGTGCGAGGAGCCCCGGTCGTGCGCGGGCGTGAATTGCTCGAGGCCGAGGACCCGCTGGCCCCGGCGGGCGAGATGGTAGGCCGCCGAGGAGCCCATCGCGCCTAGGCCTACGACTACCACGTCATAGCTCATCGGCCCATCATCGCAACCTGGGCGCCGTCTCGGTCGTCCTCGCCCGTCTCCGCCCGGGGAGTTCACCTCAGTCCAACACGGGCGGACGGCTCGGACCGTTACCGTGGCACGGGTGAGTTGGCTGACTGATCCCGACGAGGAGTGGAGCACCGACGGCGGACGACCCTCCCGCTACGCGACCCCGTCGCCGGAGGAGTCCACGGCCTCGCCGGTCGCAACGTACGCGAGCCCGGACGAGCCCGCAGGCGCGCCGGAGGCGTTCGGAGCACCGGGCTTCCCCGCGGACGACTTCGAAGCTGAGGATGAGCCTCGATCCCGGCTGAAGCTGGTGGCGCTGATCCTCGGCGGCTGGATCGCAGTCACCGTGGTGGTGCTCTTGGTCCTGCTGGCGGTGCGCGGACCGAACAACTCGACGTCCAAGGCCACCGGGACGGCGGCTCCCGTCGCGTCGCAGCCGACCGCGAGCGCGACGGCGCTCGCCACCCCCGATGGCTGGGCGCTGGCTCAATCCGACGACCAGACAAATTGCGCAGCCCACTCCTATGGCCTGATGCCGGCCTTCTTCTCCAAGACGCCATGCACCACCGTGCACCGGGAGCTGCTCACCACCGTGCAGGGCAGCAAGCCGGTAGTCGTCGCCGACTACGTCGTCACCTTCGACACTGCCACGCAGGCCGCGCAGTTCAACGCGCTGGTCAAGGCCGACGGCACCGGCAACATCTCCGATCTGCTGCGCGAGGGCGTCAAGCTGGCCGGCGCGTCGGTGAAGTTGTCACCGAACGCGGCGTTCACCTCGCAGCAGGTGGGCTCGCGGGTGCGGGTGGCCGAGGCGTCTTACACCGTCGGCGCGACGAAGGCCAAGGACCCGGCTCTGGAGTCGGTCGCCCAGCAGGCGATCGCCGACTGAGTGGTCCTCAGCCGGCGCCCGTCGCGGTGCCGGTTCCGGTCGTGGTGCCGGCTGCGTAGCGCGTGAGCACCTCGTCGGTCAGCTCCCGGTAGGCCTGGGCCACCGCGGAGTTCGGGTAGGCGAGCACGACCGGCCGTTTAGCCAACGTCGCGCTCGGGACTCGCCGCGAGGTCGGGATGCGCGCCTCGAAAGTCGGCAGGTTGGTGCTGGCCAACGCGGCCGCGACATCGCGGGCGGCGGCTCCGGTGGCGTCCCAGTTCGCGCAGGCGGCGCCCAGAAAGACCGCGTCGCTGTTCTCGAACGTGCGATGGGTGTTCAGGAAGGCGGCGGTGCGCACGACGCCCAGGGCGCTGCCTGGGTCTGAGGTGTAGACGGCTAGGACGGCGTCGGCCGTCGCGATCGCGGCCACGGTGAGGTTGCCGAGGTCGCCGTGGGTGTCGATGACCACGTGCGCGTAGTCGGCGGCGATTGGTCGCAACGCCCGCCGAAGGCTCGTGATGAGGCCGCCTTGCTGGGCCAAGACGTTGCCGATGGCGTCGAGGCTTGGGTGGGCGGGGAGCAGGCTCAAGCCGGGGGCGACCTCGGCCCGAATGGCCTCGGCCGCCGTCGTCTCGGAGTCAGGGTCGAGGACAGCCGCCAGGGAGTCCGCCGCGTTGGCCGTGACTCCGAAGGAGCGTCCGAGGCTCTCTTGCGGGTCGGCGTCGATGACGAGGGTCGGGCCGAGACCGGCGAGGACGGCGGCGAGGTTCGCTGCCGTCGCGGTCTTGCCAACTCCGCCCTTGCTGCTGCAGACCGCGAGTCTCACCGGGCCAGCCTAGCCCGGTGCGGGGGCCGTCTGGCCGCGTTGCGCGCTCTGTCAGAATTGCAGCTGAGACCGGGCCGAGGCTTGGCTCTGGAGGGCTCGCATAGTGGCCGAGTGCGGCGGTCTTGAAAACCGCTGATGGGAAACCATCCGAGAGTTCGAATCTCTCGCCCTCCGCAACGAAGAAGGCCGCCCTGCTTTTCGGGCGGCCTTCTTCGTTATTGAGCCCGTGAGATTCGGGAGGAGGTCGTGAGGGACGAGTGAGCGACGGTTCTCTCGCCCTCCGCTGCAACGAAGAAGGCCTCGATCTCGGGCAGCCCTCCTGGTTCCGAACGACGACCCGGGGACGACCGTCCCACGAGCCAGCCGCCCGTGGCGCATGTCCGGAACTGTCAGCTAATGCCCTTGATGACGGTCCTGCGGCGAACCCGGATCGGCCAGGATGTCGAGAACGGCGTGGCAGCTCCGTCCCAGGGGCAGTTGCGACCACCGTGGTCGTACCGCACAAAGGAGAGCCAGCATGGCCAAGTATCTGCTTCTCAAGCACTACCGCGGCGCCCCCGAGCCCGTGAACGCCGTCCCGATGGACCGATGGAGCCCGGGCGAGATCGAG
>JAOPUY010000248.1 GCA_025963265.1 Frankiales bacterium
CACATCAATCCGTTGGTGGAGGCGGCGTCCCGGCGCACCATCGTGCCGCACGAGTTCGTCGACATGGCGACGTTCCACGCCACCCGCATCGGGACGATGAGCGTCCAGGTCCGGATCGGCGGCGACCTGGCGTTGCTGCGCGGCGTGGCCAAAGCCGTGCTCGAGGCCGCCGACACGCGCCCCGACGCGCTCGACCGGGACTTCATCGAGCGCCACACCCGGGGCTTCGACGAGTACGCCGCGCTGCTCGTCGCCACGCCGTGGTCAGAGCTCGTCGCCGGCGCCGGCATCGCCGAGTCCGACATCCGCAAGCTCGCGGATTCTTACCTGTCCTCGGAGCGAGTGATCATCGCCTGGTGCCTGGGAGTCACCCAGCACGAGCACGGCGTGGACACCGTGCGCGAGATCGTGAACCTGCTGCTAATGCGGGGCAACATCGGGCGTGAGGGCGCGGGCCCGTGCCCGGTGCGCGGCCACAGCAACGTGCAGGGCAACCGCACCTGCGGGATCGACCACCGCCCCAGCGAGGCTTTTCTGCAGCGGCTCAGCGAGGTCTGCGGCTTCCAGGCCCCGCGCGAGCACGGCAAGAGCGTGGTCGCCACGATCGAGGCGATGCACCGGGGCGAGATGAAGGTTTTCGTCGCGCTCGGTGGCAACTTCGCCTTGGCCAGTCCCGATCTGGCCTACACCTATGACGCGTTGCGCAACTGCGACTTGACCGTGCAGGTGAGCACCAAGCTCAACCGCAGCCACCTGGTGCACGGCCAGCGCGCGCTGATCCTGCCCTGCCTGGGTCGCACGGAGAAGGACCGTCAGGCCGGCGGCGAACAGGGGGTGACGGTCGAGGACGCGATGTCGATGGTGCACCTGTCCCGGGGCATGAAGGAGCCGGTGTCATCTCAGCTTCGCTCGGAGTGCGCGATTCTCGCCGGGCTGGCCCAGGCGACGCTGCCGGACAGCCGGACGCCGTGGGGGGATTACGTCGAGGACTACGACCGCATCCGCGACACGATGGCCCGCGTGCTCGACGGGTTCGAGGACTTCAACGCCCGCGCCCGCCACCCGCACGGGTTCCGGATCGCCCAACCGGCTCGGGAGCGCATTTTCCAGACTCCGTCCGGACGGGCCGAGTTCTCCTCGGCGCCGCTGCCCGACGACGTCGATCCCGGCGCCGGGCGGCTGCTCTTGACGACGATCCGCTCGCACGATCAGTTCAACACGACGATCTATTCCAACGACGACCGGTACCGCGGTCTGCGAGGCCTGCGCACCGTCATCTTCATGAATCGCAGCGACATGCGCGAGCGCGAGCTGGACGAGTTCGACCTCATCGACGTCAGAAGCTTCTCCAGGGACGGCTCAGAACGCGTCGTCTACGGCTACCGGGCGATCGGCTACGAGCTGCCCCCGGGGTGCGTTGCCGGCTACATGCCCGAGTTGAATGTGCTGTGCGGGATCGCCGACGTCAGCACCCAGAGCGAGCAACCGGTCACGAAGCATCTCATTGTCGAGGTGACACCCGCCCGCACGGCGGGAAGTGCGCAGTGACGAGCTCGGTCCAGACCACGTCGGCCGGCCCGGTGGCAGATCGAGTCGCCGACGCGATGGTCCGGCGCCCGAAGACGCACCGGCCCGACTCGACGCTGGCCGAGCTCAGGGCGCTGTTCGACGACGATCACGTGCACCTGGCGCTGGTCGTCGCCGCCGACGGACGGCTCATCACCACCATCGAACGGGCGGACTTGGGCGATGCTCGATCGCTCGCGACGACCGTGTCGGAGCTGGGCACGCTCGCCGGTCGAACGGTGGGGCCGACGGAGCCGCTAGCGGTCACCACCTCTGGCCTGTTGCGCGTCGGGCGACGGCGGCTGGCGGTCGTCGGCGAGTCCGGCCGCCTGCTCGGCTTGCTGTGCCTCAAGCGCGACGGCACCGGATATTGCACGGACGAAGGGATCCGGGCCCGCGCCAGCGGTGCTCGGAAAATTCGATGACGGCAGAAGGAGTACGGCGAGATGGACGTCACCTTGACCAGTTCGCTCTATCCCCCGCTCGCCCTTGGCTTCTTCGGCCTGGGCACCGGCTATCTGATCTGGGGCCCGCAGGAGTTACTGGGCTGGCCCAAGCGCGACGAACGGGTGGACCGCTCGCTCGGCGTGTGGGGCATCTGGATGCCTGGCTTCTGCCAGTTCGTCGCCGGCCTCATCCTGTTCATCGGTCTGAGCTGGCTCCAGGTGTTCACCGATCAGCCACCGCTCTACATGGCCGCGCTGGCGTTCACCGCCTACGGGATCCACTGGTTCGCGATCGGCTGGAACCGTTATCGGGGCAACGACCCGCGCCCGAACGCGGGGATGACAGTGGCGTACATGGTGATCTCGGCGATGGGGGCCACCGTCTTCTTCAAGGTGAAGGACTGGCCGGTCGGCCTGGTGTTCATCGGACTCTTCGCCGTCTACCTCAGTGAATTCATCGCCACCGTCGGCCTGCGGGTAGCCGAGCGGGCGCTGGGCCTGTTCCGCATCGCCACCGGCGCCTGGTTGATGTACCTGTCCTACGCGGTGGCGGTCGATTTCGCCCTCGGCTACCACTGGCGCACCTGAGGGTCTGGTTCGCGGGGGTCAGCCGCCGGGCTCGCCGGGCGGGGTGCTGAATTCGCTGGGCTGCACCAGGACGCGGTGGCTTTGCAGCGTGAACAGCAAGATGAACGCCGGCCCGACGAGGCCCACGACCACCGCGAACAGGACGATCAGCGCGACCAGGGTGGCGTGCGGCGCGCCGGCGTCGGACACGGTCACGGTGGTGCCGGGCAGCAGGGTGGGGTATTGGGCGACGCCCCAGCCCCAGATGACCGCGGCGACGCCGAGTGCGGCGATGAGCCGCACGCCGTTGCGGCGGCCGGTGCTCAGCAGCGCCAGCACCGCCAGCCCGCACACCGCGGCCAGGACGACGAGCGGAACGGCCCGCCCGACCAGTCGGTCCTCCAGCACGCGGTTCGAGCTGTGCAACTCGACGAGCGTCGCGATCGACAGCGCCCCGGCCACGACGGCCGAGACCTGGGCGCGGCGGGTGAAGTAATCGCGCAGCTGAGGCTCGCCGCGGCGGTCGGCTTCCCCGACGAGGTAGACCGCGGCGAGGTAGCCGCAGGCGGCGACGAACAGGAACCCGAGCAGCAGCGAGGTGGCGCTGGTCCACGCCGACAGGCTGGCCCGCGTGCCGTCGGCCGGCACGTGACCGGTCGCGATGGCGCCGATGACGGTGCCCAGGAAGAACGGGGTCAGCAGCGAGGAGAACGCGAACGTCGCGCCGGCCAGCCGCTGCTGGCTGAGCCGGGTCACCTCCTTGCGGAAGGCGAAGCCGGCGCCGCGCAGCACGATTCCGCCCACGGCCAGCCACAGCGGAACGGCCGCCACGCTCCTGACCGGGGCGAAGGCGTCCGGGAACGCCGTCCAGAAGATCACCAGGACGAGGACCAGCCAGACGTGATTGGCCTCCCACACCGGGGTGATCGACTCGTCGATCAACGAACGGGCGGCTCGTCCCCGCCGAGTGGTGCCGGCCAGCAGATCCCACAGCCCGCCGCCGAAATCGGCGCCGGCGAGGATTGCGTACAAGCTCACCCCGGCGAGCAGGATGGCCGCGACCGCGTCGGCGGCCATCAGACGCCGACCCGGGTCTCGCCGGAGGCGGGCGCCTCCGGCGTCGGTCCGTACGGGACGTCGGCCTGATCGGCGTCGCCGCGCCGCCAACGGGCGCTCAACATCCGAAGGACGGCGATCGTCGCGACGCCCAGGACGGCGTACCCGATGATGATCAGGGTCAGCGTGGTGAGGACCCCGCCGTTCTTGGTGGCCGCGTCCGCCGTGGTCTGCAACTGGTACACGACCCAGGGCTGGCGGCCGAGTTCGGTGACGACCCAGCCGGCCTCCATCGCCACGATCGCGGCCAGCCCGCTGACCGCGCCGAGCAGCCAGAACAGCCGTTGCGGCGGGAGTTTGCGCTTGCGCCACCAGGTGTAGACGGCCCAGAGCCCGACGAGCAGCAGCAGGGAACCGAGGCCGACCATGACGTCGAAGCACAGATGGATGAGCCATGCCGCCGGCGGCCGCTGGGCCGCCGGCACGCTGTCCCACCCGATCACTTTGGTGTTGGGGCTGAAGCCGACCAACAGCGAGTCCAGGTCGGGGATCTTGATGCCGCCGTAGACGTGGCCGTTGACGTACACCCCGGCCAGCCACTCGGGGACGTGCGTCGAGGTCTGCGGCACGTACTCCATCGTCGCGAACTTGACCGGCTGGTCCTGGGCGATCGCGCGGGCCGCGGTGTCGCCGACGAAGATCTGAAACGGGGTCAGAATCGCCGCCGGGACGAAGCCGAGGGCGAAGCCGGCGTAGTGGTAGCGGTTGCGACGGCCGCGCAGGATCCCGGTCGCGTACACCCCGGCGACCAGGAATCCGCTCACCATGTAGGCGGCCAAGATCATATGCGGCATCTCATAGAACGCCGCGTGGTTGAAGTACACCTGCCACGGATTGACCGAGGTGATTCGGCCGTCCACCTCGGTGAAGCCGCCGGGCTGGTTCATCCAGGAATTCACGGCAATGACCGACATCGCGCCGAACACGCCGCTGATCGCGATCGGCACGCCGGACCAGAAATGGGCCCAGCTGCGCAACCGCCCCCAGCCGTACAGATAGATGGCCGTGAAGACCGCCTCAAGAAAGAAAAACAGCCCCTCGACTCCGAACGGCAATCCCAACACCGCGCCGTACCGGTGCATCAGCCCCGGCCACAGCAGGCCCAGCTCGAACGACAGCACCGTCCCTGTCACCGCTCCGACGGCCACCAAGACACCCAGCGCCTGCGACCACCGCCGGGCCAGGGTCATCGCGACCTCGTTGCCGCGGCGCAGGCCGATGTACTCCGCCAGCAGCACGAACGTCGGAAACGCGATCCCCAGGCAGGCCAGGATGATGTGAAAGCCCAGAGTGGTGGCCATCTGAGCCCGAGCCGGAACGACATCGCCGCCCGTGGCCGGCGCGGCCCACAAGCTGACGGTCTGAAAAGCCGTCATATGGCAGCGCCTCCTCTGCTGAGCGCGCGACCGCCAATAGCGGAAGCCTATAAGCCGGTGGGCATTCTGACTAGCTAGGCCGAGGTTAAGTCTGCGGGCAACGGAACCTCGACCACCAACCTCGTCCCGCCCCCCACCGGACTGCTCACCGTCAACCCACCACCCAACGCCGCCACCCGATCACCCAACCCCACCAACCCACCGCCAGCACTCAACACCGCACCCCCGACCCCGTCATCAACGACCACCAACCGCAAACCCCCCGGACCCACCGCCAACTCCACCCGCACCAACGACGCCCGCGCATGCTTAGCCGCATTCGCCAACGCCTCCGACACCACGAAATACGCCGCCACCTCCACCGCCGCCGGCAAACCCCGACCCACCCCCACAACCAACTCCACCGCCACCGCCGACCGCCGCCCCAACGCCCGCAACGCCGGCTCCAAACCCCCCTCCGACAAAATCGCCGGATGAATCCCATGCGCGATCTCCCGCAACTCCTCAAACACCCCAGCCACACCCCGCCCCACCGCCGACAACGCCTCCGCCAACTCCCCCGACCCCGCCGGCACCAACCCCTGCGCCATCCGCAACTCCAACCCCAACCCCACCAACCGCTGCTGAATCCCATCATGCAGATCCCGCTCAATCCGCCGCCGCGCCTCATCACCGGCCGCCACAATCCGCGCCCGCGACGCCACCAACTCCGCCCGACTATCCGCATTCGCAATCGCCACCGCCACCAACTCCGTAAACGAGGCCAACCGCGCCTCGACGTCCGGTGGTAGCGGCCGGCCGAAACGCGAGTAGGTCGCCATCACCCCCCAGAGGTGGTCCTCGACGATGACGGGCGCCGCGACGCCGGAGCCCACTCCGGCCTCGTGGGCGAGCTCAGTGAGCTGCCCCGAGGTGTCGGTGTATCGGTCGATCCGCGCGGCCCGGCCGGTCTCGAAGACGAGCGTCGCGAGGTCCCGCCCGCCGAGGCTCCATTGGCGGCCCACCGGAATATGCTGGCCCGTCCGGCCCCAGGCGGCGACGATGGTGATCTCGCCCGCGGGGGCGTAGCGGCCCAGGCCCGCGAACTCCACCGACAACAACCGCCCGGCCTCCTCGATGACCGCGGCGAAGACCTCCTCTGGCGGCACGCCGCGCGCGACCAGCGTCGCCACTCGCCGCAACGCCGCCTGCTCGTCGGCCAACGCACGCAATCCCGCCCCGCCCGCTGGCGTTCGCCATCTCCTCATGGTTGCGGGCCACCTCGGGCTCTCTCTGCGACGGCACTGAGACCGTGTGTCCGTACGCAAGCTGCTGCCGGCTCTCGTGCTCGCGGTTATCGGACAGCACGCTCAAGGATCAGCTCATCATGCTACGTGAGCAGCCCGGGCGACCGCCGAATTCGCTGTGGTCACGCCGACCTGCGCTGGCGCCTCAGTACCGTCGCGAGCGCGCGGGTCAGGCCCGCAACTGGCCGACCAGCGTGGGGATGTCGGCCAGGCAGCGCATCGCGTCGTTGAGGTGCGTGCAGGACACGGCCCCAGCGCTGAGCACGCGCACGGCCTCGCGCAGCCCAGCCGCGGGCTGCCCGAGGATCAGTTGCACGCTGTCGGCCGCGAAGGGGCAGTCGGTCGGAAAGGGCAGCGCCCGGGGTTCGGCCTCGATAGCGAGAATGCGCTGGCTGTCGGCGTCCAAGGTGGCGGTCAGGGCGTACTCGTGCACGACCCGGGCCGTCTCGTTCGGGTCACAGGTGCTGTCGCGGAACATCGCGTCCACCAATAAGTGATCGCCCTCGAACCAGACGTCGAGCCGACGGATCCGCCGGCTTTGACCGGCGTGCAGGGTGGGCATCGCGTGCCAGCCGAACGGGTCCTCGCTCGACAGCTCGGGCGCGATCGGCGGCTCGGCCTCAAACGGCAGCGGCTCGCCCGCCGAGGCGAGGCCGAATGCGAGCCCCGAGGTGCGCCAGCCCGAGCACACGTCGGCCCGCGGACCTGAGCTGCGCCCTGGGGGCGGCGGCAGCGGGGGCAGCCCGAGCACGATCCGGTCGCGGATGGCGCCGTAGCCGGACGGCGACGGCGCCCCGGAAAGGTCGTCGACGAGCAGGCCGAGCAGGCTCCCCGACAACGATCCGA
Source organism: Frankiales bacterium (assembly GCA_025963265.1). Taxonomy (GTDB): domain Bacteria; phylum Actinomycetota; class Actinomycetes; order Mycobacteriales; family Jatrophihabitantaceae; genus Jatrophihabitans_A. The sequence continues at coordinate 7,204 of JAOPUY010000248.1, forward strand.
GCAGCTCCTTCGCGCCCGACCGAAAGCCGAAGCCGACCCGCTGGCCGATCAGGGACTGGCACGACAGGTTGGCCGGCTCGTGCTCGACCACGTCGATGAGTCCGCGCTCGTCGACCCCGACGTGCAGCGCAGCCGTCCCCGTCACGGCCGCTTCCGGCCCAGCCGCTTCCGGCCCACCCGCGGCCGGCCCACCCGCGGACTCGGCGCTGCCGGTCACGACATCTCGGGCCGCACCGGCGATTCGCATCACCCCGGGGAATCCCGGCTGCTGTGAGCGGGTGGCGTCGAGATGGCTGGTGCGCCGGACCGATCCCGGGCGCCGGACCGGAGCCGGCTCCATCACCGGTCCGGGCATCGCGCGGTCGTAGCTCGGGGTCGTCACGGGGTCGAAGGCCACCACCGCATGCTAGCCGCCCGCCCCGGGCTGAGCGCTTAATCGGTGTAGATCTCGTTCCAGTCCCTGATCTCGACCCGGTCGACCACGCCGTGCACGGTGAAGGGGTCCTCGGCGGCGAAGGCCTCCGCGGCCTCGCGGGTGCGAAAGATCGCCATCGATCCTTCGGTCTGCGGGTCGGCGAACAGGCCGACCATCAGAAGCTCGCCGCGCTCGTGGAATTCCTCGACTCGGCGCTTGTGGGCTGGGTAGTGGGCCGGCGCCTTGAGGTGGACGTCGGGGGCTGATCCGTAGAGCAGGACGTACTTCATGCCGAGACTCTCATGCCGAGACCGCCACTCGGGCGGCGAAGGAGCTGAGGGTGGCGGCCCAGGCGTCCGGCTCGTCGAGCATCGCGCGGATGCGGTCGGTGTCGGGTCCGTAGTTGTCCAGATCGCGGTGGACCAGCTCGACCAGCGTGCGGTGCTCATCCTGGGGGGTGAAAGTCAGCTCGACCAGCGTGACCAGCGCGGTGTCATAAGACCAATCGGCGGAGATCTGCCAGGTGATGACCAGCCGCGAGGGCGGTTCCCAGACGCGGACGTAGCCGGTCGACGTCTCGGTCCCGTCGACGTGGCGGGTGTACCAGCGGCCACCGGGGCGGGGTTCGATGATGATCTGCTCGATGGGCGCCGACCCGATGTGGTGGTGGGCGGGCCACCACTCGGTCATGTGCGCGGTGAACAGGTCGAAGGCCGTCTGCGGGTCGACGTCGACGGTGACGTGTTGGCGGATGTCGCCGGTGGAATCGATCATCGGGGCTCGTCTTTCCGGGCGGTGTAGTCGCGAAAACCGGCGAGCGAACGCTGCCAGAATTGGTCGAGATGGGCGCGGAGAACCGCCAGGCCGGCTGGGTCGGCCTGGTAGAGGCGTCGAGTGCCCTCGCTGTGGTCGAGGACCAGCCCGACTTCTTTGAGCACCTTCAAGTGCTGCGAGACGGCGGGACGGCTGATCGGCAGCGCCGCCGCGAGTTCGCCGACCGCGTGCGGACCGTCGGCGAGCCGCTCCAGGATCGCCTGCCGGGACGGGTCGCCGAGCGCCGCCAGCATCCTTGCTCCGTTCGTCATGACGAACGGTAAGTTACCACGAACCTTTGCCCGGCGGAAGGCCCTTTTCCGGCGCCCACGCGAGTTACGCCTAGCGGCGGCTTGGTGCGAGCGGCATCCCGTACGACCATCAGCTAAGGCGTAACTCGCGCCGGCGGACAGCCCAGCGGCGATCCGAGCGGCGGGGCGGCGTCAGCCGGTGATGCTGGTCTGGCCGTTCTCGAGGTGGCCGGTGTAGCGCCGTGACCACGAGCTGTCGCCGCTGATCGTGACCGACAGGTCATACCACCCGTCGCTGCGCCCGAGTGGGTCCACCGTGTGGGTCGCCCGACCGCGCGCGGGCACGTGGTAGGTCTGGGCGCGGTCCTTCGAGTAGTTGTTCGGCGCGACCGTGAACGTCACGGCCTTCGCGCTGGTGTTGCTCAGTTCGAGCACCAGCTCGGGCTTGGAGCTAAAGCGACCCTGGTAGTACGTCGCCTCCACCTGCGCGGTCCGGCCGGCGGCGTTGACGTCACCGGTGAAGTGGCGCAGGAAGCGGTTCGGGCCCACCACGGTGAGGTCGTACTTGCCCTCGCCGCGACCAGCGCCGATCTCGACCGCGCCCGGCACGGTCTTGTTCCACACCGAGTTCGACGGGTCGACCGTGTACTGCCCCGGGAACTTGGCCGGGTAGTCGGCGAGCGACTGGTCCGGAGCGGCGTTGTTGTAGACGGCGAAGTGGCAGGCCTTGCCGACGTGCGGCCCGTTGTTGCTGAAGGACAACTTCGCCTCGACCGCCGCGTTCGCGCCGAAGGTGAAGCCGTCCAAGTTCGCGTTGGGCTGATAGGGCAGCGGCCGCGCCCGCTTGGTGCCCGACTCCTGGGCCGGCATGGCGTTGGTGGTGACCGGCGGCTTGTAGGCGCCGCCCGCCGGGTCGCCGATGACACTCGTCTTGGGCAACTTCGGCAGGCCGTACACCGGAGAGGTGAAGTCGAAGGCGCCGGTCAGGTCACCGCACACGCTGCGGCGCCAGGCGCTGATGTTCGGGCTGATCGCGTGCTGGCCCAACGCGCCGGTCCACTTCTCCAGGAATTGGATCACCGAGGTGTGGTCGGACACCTCCGAGGTCACCCAGCCACCGCGCGTCCAGGGCGAGATCAGGATCAGCGGGACCCGGAAGCCGAGGCCGACCGGCATCGGCTGGGTGGCGCCGGCGCTCGCGAGGGCGCCACTGGCCTCGTAGTAGAACTCGTCCTTGGTTCCGGGCGCCGGCACCGGCGGCGGGACGTGGTCGAACTGGCCGTCGTTCTCGTCGTAGTCGATGATCACGAGGGTCGAGTTGAAGACGTCCGGGTCGGCGTTGAGCGCATCGAGGACGCCGTTGACGTAGTACGCGCCGTCGTTCGGCGCCCCGTCGGGGTGCTCGGAGAAGGCCTGGTTGGTGACGACCCAGGACACCTTCGGGAGCGTGCCGGCGACCACATCGGCCTTGATCGCGTTGGCTAGGTTGTCGGCGTTCGCGCTCAAGCCGGTCAGCGGCTCGGCGACATTGGCCACGCCATTGTCATAGAGGACGTTGCCGGGGGCGGGCGTGCCGCCCTGAGTGGGGTCGTACTGCGCGAAGTTCTTGAAGTACTCCAGGGCGTTGTCGCCGTAGTCGTCCGCGCCCTGGTAGACCCGCCACGTCACGCCCGCCTTCTGCAGGGTTTCCGCGTAGGACTCCCAGAGCAGGTTCTTGCCCAGCTCGTCGCCGCCGTTGAACGCGACGAAGCTGCTGTGCTTCTGCTGGGCGTCGATCGTGCCACTCCACAGGTAGGTGCGGTTCGGACCGGTCGCGCTGAGCACCGAGCAGTGGTAGGCGTCGCCGATCGTGTAGGTGTCGGCGAGGGCGTAGTGGAAGGGGATGTCGCTGCGGTCGAGGTACCCGAGGGTGGTCAGGCCGCCCTTGGCGTACACCCAGCCGTTCATCAGGCCGCCGAACCAGGCGCCGTGCTGGTCGTCCCAGCTGTGCGAGGTCCCGCCGTAGCCCTGCGCGCCGACCTGGGCGCTGGGCGGTTGGTGACCGGCCGGGTAGGCCGAGGCCGGGGCGCCGCTCAGGTGCCACGGGTACTGGGTGCCTGTGACCGGAGCGCCGGGCGCGCTGGTGGGCTGCTGGAACACCGACGTGCCGCCGGGCAGGGTGATGCCCGAGCGGTCGCCGAAGCCGCGGACGCCCTTGAGAGAGCCGAAGTAGTGGTCGAAGCTGCGGTTCTCCTGCATCAGGATCACCACGTGCTTGATGTCCCGGATGTCCCCATGCGGACGGGGCTTGCCCGGCTTGGCGGGGTGGCCGGGCGGCTTGGTAGCGGCCTGAGCGGCGACAGCGGGCCCAGCCGCGGCGGCGACCGCGGCCCCGGTCACCGCTGCGGCGGCGCCGAGGAAACCTCTACGGGATAGATCAG